>DLBG01000113.1:3944-8949 GCA_002494135.1 Lachnospiraceae bacterium UBA7027 | reverse complement strand
TCTGACATAATGCTTCACCTGCCTTTTTTAGTTCGTTCAGTGCAGCTTCTTTCTGCTCGTCGTTCGGTGCCACACCATGCCAGCCCACCTGATTCTCCATGAAAGAAATGCCTTTTCCCTTTACGGAAGCGCAAATAATGACCGTAGGCATTCCCTTGGTCTGACGTGCCTCCTTAAATGCGGCTCTTAAAGAATCAAAATCGTGAGCATCCGCTTTGATTACATGAAAATTAAATGCCTCGAACTTCTTGTCAATGGGATAAGGAGAGCAGACCTCGTCCACCTTTCCGTCAATCTGAAGTCCGTTATTGTCTACGATTACGCAGAGGTTATCCAGTTTGTGGAATCCTGCAAACATGGCAGCTTCCCAAACCTGACCTTCCTCCAGTTCGCCGTCTCCCAAAAGGGTATACGCTCTGTAATCCTTTTTGTCGATTCCTGCGGCAACCGCCATGCCTACCGCTGCGGAAAAGCCCTGTCCTAAAGAACCGGTGGACATATCCACGCCCGGCGTCTTTTTCATATCGGGATGTCCCTGTAAATAGGAACCCAGATGTCTTAACGTGGTAAGATCATCAAACGGGAAGAATCCTTTGACGGCAAGAGTTGAGTAAAGGCCCGGTGCCGTGTGTCCCTTCGACAGCACAAAGCGGTCCCTGTCGGGATTCTTTGGATTCTTCGGGTCCACATTCATTTCTTCAAAATACAAATAAGTAAAAATATCCGCCGCGGATAAGGATCCGCCGGGATGTCCCGACTTGGCGGCATGTGTGGAAATGATTACGCCCTGACGTACCTTGTTGGCGATTTGCTGTAATTCCAGATTCTCCATCGTTTCGCTTCTTTCTATATTTTATCGTTGTCAGTTTCCTGTATGTATTTTGCAAAATGCAAAAAAGCCTTTTTATTGTAGCACGGTGTCCTGTATTCGGCAACTGCGGCTTATTCGGCCGGTTTCTCTGCCATCAGACGCACAATCCGGCTGGTTCCCAATCGATCGGCTCCCAGACGGAGGAAGTCTTCGGCGTCTTCCAAAGAGGAGATTCCTCCTGCGGCCTTTACTTTTACCTCTTTTCCCACATTCTCTTTCATCAGTTTCACGTCTTCTTTCGTGGCCCCGCCCGAAGAGAATCCGGTGGAGGTTTTGATGTAGTCCGCTCCTGCTGCCGTTACGACTCTGCACATCCTGATTTTTTCCTCTTCGGTTAAGAGACAGGTCTCAATGATGACTTTCAAAAGTTTTCCGTTGCAGGACGCTTTTACCGCACGGATTTCCTCTTCGATTTCATCGTATTTTCCGTCTTTTAACGCTCCGATGCAGATTACCATATCGATTTCATCCGCCCCGTTTTTTACGGCATCGGATGCCTCGAAGCACTTGCTTTCCTTCGTGGAATATCCTTCCGGAAAACCGATGACGGTGCAGATTGCCACGCGGCCCTTTGCATATTCCGACGCCTGCTTTACATAGTAGGGAGGAATGCAGACACTGGCCGTCTTATATTTTATCCCGTCATCAATGATTCCGCGGATCTGTTCCCAGGTGGAATCCTGTTTTAACAGTGTATGATCTGTTTTTGAAAGAATTTCTTCGTTGGTCATAATTTCCCCTGTTGCATCACCGGACTGCTATTTGATGATTCTCTCCATGGTACGCTCGGTCTCGTAAATAATCTTTTCGCGGTCGAGCGTCTTGACTTCCCTGTCCTCCATCAGAATCTTTCCGTTTACGATAACGGTCATAACTTCCGAACCGTTGCAGGAATATGCAAGATTTGAAATATAATCGTTTCTCGGAATGAAGGAAGTGCTGCCGGTATTTAAAAGAATTAAGTCGGCCTTCTTTCCGGCTTCCACGGAACCGATTTCGTATTCTTTTCCCATGGCCTTCGCTCCGGCCATCGTGGCCATGAAAAGACCTTCCTTGGCACTGATGCACTGGGCTTTCTGGGTAACGCCCTTGTGAATTAATGTCAGAACGCTCAGTTCATGGAACATGTTTAATGTATTGTTACTTGCGGCGCCGTCTGTTCCGAGTGCAACGTTAATACCCTTTTCCATGTATCGGGGAATGGGAGCGAATCCGTTTCCGAGTTTCATGTTGCTGACCGGGTTTGTGGCTACCGTAACCTGATTTCTCTTTAATATATCCATGTCCTCTTTGGTGACATGAACGCAGTGTGCCGCGATGGAACGGTTATTAAAAAGTCCGGCTCTCTCCGCAAGCGCAATCGGAGTCACTCCGTATTTTTTCTTGATATCCGACACTTCTTTCCGGCTTTCGGATAAGTGGATATGGACCTTCATGTTATATTCCATCGCCAGTTCCGCAACATACTGCTGGAGTTTCTCGTCACAGCTGTAGGAAGCATGCGGTCCCATGCAGACTTCGATTAAGTCGTTTTCGAGGTACTTTTCCCTGGCCTCCATCGTCTCCTTGATGCGGCGGATTGCGCCTTCATCGTCCGGGCCGCTGCCGACGATTCCTCTGGAAATGATGCCGCGAAGCCCTGCTTCCTCAATGGCTTCTCCGCAGGGAAGCATGTTCAGGTTCATATCGATAAAGGACGTGGTACCGCTTTCGATCATTTCAAGAAGACCGAGTCTGGTTCCCCATTTTACATCCTCGTCGGTCATTTTATCTTCAATGGGATAAATCCGCTTGAACAGCCAGTCGTCGAAAGCCAGATCGTCTCCGCAGCAGCGCATGAAATTCATGTAAATATGCGTATGCGCGTTGACAAGTCCGGGCATTAAAAGTCTGTCTTTTCCGGAAATCACCTTGTCGGCGGTTTTCTCGGAGAAGGGCGCTCTCGTATCCCTCTTTTTGTCATTTTCGATTACGGATTTAATGGTGTCATCTTCGATATAGACATTGCATTCCCGAACCACGAACATTTCTTTCTGATCCGGCAGAATCGTCATGACATCCTTTATCAATGTTTTCATCAGTTGTACCTCTCCCCGTTTTATCTTTTTTGCCGTAACCCGATATGTCTAAAGCAGGCGGCACCCGCTCATGGGATGCCGCCTGAAATTCTTAAACCAATGCCACGGTCTGACGTGCAATGGCAAGTTCTTCGTTGGTGGGCACCACCAGAACGGTTACTTTGTCTCCGGGACGGGAAATAACGACTTCCTCTCCGCGGATTTTATTCTTTTCGGGATCGATTCCGCATCCCAGGTAGTCAAGATACTCGCCTACCATTTCACGGACTCTTCCGTCGTTTTCACCGATACCTGCGGTAAAAGCGATGACATCCACACCGTTCATTGCCGCCACATAGGAACCGATGTATTTTGCCACGCGGTAGGTGTACGCTTCCAGCGCCATCTTCGCCAAAGGATTTCCCTCGTCCATGGCCTTGGAAAGATCACGGAAGTCGCTGGATACGCGGCTCATTCCCTCCACGCCGGACTTTTTGTTCAGTATCGTATTTACTTCGGATACGGTTAATCCTTCTTTGTTTGCGATGAATTCAACGATCGCGGGATCCATGTCACCGCAACGGGTTCCCATGATCAGGCCTTCGAGCGGGGTAAGTCCCATGGAGGTATCCACGCACTTGCCGTTCTTAACTGCGGAAACGGAAGCTCCGTTTCCGAGGTGGCAAACGATAATCTTTAAATCCTCTCTGGTCTTGCCGAGGATTTCCGCCGCACGTGCGGATACGAAATCGTGGCTGGTTCCGTGGAAGCCGTAACGGCGAACCTTGTATTTTTCATAATATTCATAAGGAAGACCGTACATATATGCCTTCTCCGGCATTGTCTGATGGAAAGCCGTATCGAATACAGCCACCATGGGAACGTTCGGCATGATCTTCTGGCATGCACGGATTCCGATTAAGTTTGCGGGGTTGTGAAGAGGTGCCAGGTCGTTGCACTCTTCGATTGCTTTGATGACTTCCTCGTTGATGACTACGGAAGAAGCAAACTTCTCACCGCCATGGACAATTCTGTGTCCGACCGCATCAATCTCTTCCAGGGATTTTACAACGCCGTGGTTTGCATCCGTCAGTGCATCGATTACCATCTGAACCGCAACGGTGTGATCCGGCATGGGTGCTTCAATTACCACTTTCTCGCCGCCGGCGGGGGTGTGATTTAATCTTGCTCCGTCCATTCCGATTCTTTCGCAGAGGCCCTTTGCCAATACCGCTTCGGACTCGGAGTTGATTAACTGATACTTCAGGGATGAACTTCCGCAGTTAATTACCAATACATTCATTTCGTGCTCTCCTTATTGTATAAAATATTCTTTTTCGTTGTCTGTTCGGCTTTAGTATGCCTTGCCCCAGTACATCAGTGCTTTGGCCGGGCGTCCGCAGCATACGCAGGTTTCGGAAATTCTCTCCTGAGCGAACGGCATGCAGCGGCTGGTTGCCGTCGTATCTTCCTTGACCTTGTCTTCGCAGGCCTGATCGCCGCACCACATGGCTTTGACGAAACCGGGCTTCTCGTTAAGGATCTTTACAAACTCATCGTAATTCGTTGCCGTATAAGTATGTGCATCCCTGTGAGCTCTTGCGCGCTCCAGCATTTCTTTCTGGACACGGTCAAGCATTTCTTTGATGGTTGTTTCGATATTGTCCAGGGAAATTTCAATCTTCTCTCCGTTGTCACGACGAACAATGACTGCCTTGCCGGCTTCGATGTCGCGGGGACCGATTTCCAGGCGAAGAGGAACGCCTCTCATTTCGTGCTCCGCAAACTTCCATCCGGGGCTCTTCTCGGAATCGTCCACTTTTACGCGGAAGTCTTTCAACTGCTCTTTTAAGGCGAATGCCTTATCAAGCACGCCTTCTTTCTTTTGCTGGATAGGAACGATAACCACCTGCGTCGGTGCAACCTTCGGAGGCAGAACCAGACCGGAATTATCGCCGTGAACCATGATTACGGCTCCGATTAATCGGGTGGTCATTCCCCAGGAAGTCTGATGAACATATTCCAGTTTGTTGTCTTTGGATGTGTACTGGATGTTAAATGCTCTCGCAAAACCGTC
>DLBG01000113.1:0-3832 GCA_002494135.1 Lachnospiraceae bacterium UBA7027 | reverse complement strand
TGCATCAGAGCTTCGATGGTATAGGTTGCAATGGCGCCGGCAAATTTTTCCTTATCGGATTTGCGGCCTTTAATAACGGGAATGGCAAGAACGTTTTCGCAAAAGTCCGCATATACGTTTAACATCTGCTCGGTTCTTTCCTGTGCTTCCTCGGCGGTCGCATGTGCCGTATGACCTTCCTGCCATAAAAACTCTCTGGAACGGAGGAACGGTCTGGTCGTTTTCTCCCAGCGAACCACGCTGCACCACTGGTTGCAAACCTGCGGCAAATCCCTGTAGGAATGCACGATATTTGCATAATAGTCACAGAAAAGGGTCTCGGAAGTCGGGCGCACACACATTTTCTCCTGTAAAGGTTCCAGTCCTCCCTGCGTTACCCATGCCACTTCGGGAGCAAATCCCTCCACGTGGTCTTTCTCCTTCTGTAGAAGGCTCTCGGGAATAAACATCGGAAGGTATACATTCTGTACACCGGTCTTTTTAAATTCTGCATCCAGCTGATTACGAATCAGTTCCCAGATGGCATATCCTGCGGGACGGATTACCATGCATCCCTTAACCGACGTGTAATCGGTAAGTTCCGCCTTTTTTACCACATCCGTGTACCACTGGGCGAAGTCTTCCTCCATGGGGGTAATGGCTTCAAGTTGTTTCTTATCGTCTGCCATAATACTGTTTATCTCCTTACGGGCAAACGGCCGGCCTGCGGCCGCCTGCCGATATTACTTTTCTTTATATAAAATTACTGTAAACGCTTAAGAAGCGCTTCTCTCTGCTCCTCGTAGCCGGGCTTTCCGAGAAGAGCAAACATGTTCTTCTTGTAGCTTTCCACGCCGGGCTGGTTGAACGGATTTACACCGAGAATGTATCCGGATACACCGCATGCAAACTCGAAGAAGTAGAACAGTTCTCCCAGGTAGAATTCATTCACTTCCGGAACGTTAATTAAGAAGTTCGGAACCTGACCGTCGGTATGTGCAAGGATGGTTCCCTTCATGGCGCACTTGTTAACGAAGTCAACGCTCTTTCCGGATAAGTAGTTAAGGCCGTCCAGATCAACGGGCTCTTCCTCAATAATGATTTCTTCCCTGGAGGTCTCGATATTAACGATGGTCTCAAAAATATTTCTGGAGCCGTCCTGAATGAACTGTCCCATGGAATGAAGGTCGGTGGTCAGATCCACGCTTGCGGGGAAGATACCTCTCTGATCCTTTCCTTCGGACTCGCCATAAAGCTGTTTCCACCACTCGGATACGAAGTGAACGGCAGGCTCATAGTTTGCAAGGATTTCGATCTGTTTTCCTTTTCTTAAAAGGATGTTTCTTGCTGCAGCATATTGAAGAGCATCATTTTCTTCGAATGCATTGTTCAAAGCCATCTCTCTTCCCTTTGCCGCACCTTCCATCAGTTTGTCGATGTCGGCACCGGATACTGCGATGGGAAGAAGACCTACAGCGGTTAAAACGGAGAAACGTCCGCCGATATCATCGGGAACCACGAAGCTCTCATAGCCCTTCTCGGTTGCAAGACCCTTTAAGGATCCTCTTGCCTTGTCGGTGGTTGCGTAGATTCTCTTTGCTGCTTCTTCTTCACCGTACTTCTGCTCGCAGAGTTTCTTCAGAACGCGGAATGCGATGGCAGGTTCGGTGGTGGTTCCGGACTTGGAAATCATATTAATGGAGAAATCCCTGTCACCGATTACCTGAATTAAATGCTTTAAGTATGTGGAGCTGATGGAGTTGCCCACGAAATAGATTTCGGGGGTTTTACGAATATTCTTGTCTACCACATTGTAGAAGCTGTGACGTAAGAACTCGATGGCTGCTCTTGCTCCGAGATAGGATCCGCCGATACCTACTACCAACAGCACGTCGGAATCGCTCTGAATCTTGGCTGCGGCTTTCTTAATTCTGTCAAACTCTTCTTTATCATAATTAACAGGAAGATCAATCCATCCCAGGAAATCATTTCCCGCACCCGTCTTGTTTACCAGTGTTTCCTTTGCATCCGTTGCAAGCTTCTTCATAAGCTCCATCTCGTGGTCCTTTAAAAAGGGAGCTGCTTTGGAATAGTCAAATGTTACCTTACTCATATCGTTACCTCCATATTCATCCGCGCCCGCAGGTGCGATTTTGTCCACTCTCAAGTGTAGCAAATAAAAAGGCACGTTTCAAGCCTTTTTCCCCCCTGAAAATGTTCCTTGATACCCTAAGTTGAATTTGTTATAATTCATTTTGGTATAAAAATCCATAGAATAAGGAAACAAACCAAAGAGGAAGTGTCGATTCTATGAAGAAAATCGTTTTGACAGGCGGCGGAACCGCCGGACATGTCACACCGAATATCGCCCTGCTGCCGCGACTTCGCGAGCTGGGTTACGAAATCACCTATATCGGTTCCTATGACGGAATCGAGAAGAAACTGATTTCCGACTATGATATCCCCTACTACGGAGTAGCCACGGGGAAATTACGCAGATATATCGATCCGAAGAACCTTTCCGACCCGTTCAGGGTTGCCAAGGGAATGTCGGAAGCAAGGAAGATTCTTAAAGAAATCAAGCCGGATGTAGTATTTTCCAAAGGCGGATTTGTCTCTGTTCCCGTTGTCCGCGCCGCGGCATCCTTAAAGATTCCCTGTATTATTCACGAATCCGACATGACACCCGGACTGGCCAACAAGCTTTGCATCCCGGTCGCCAAAAAAGTCTGCTGCAACTTCCCGGAAACCATTTCCAAACTGCCGGCAGGCAAAGCGGTTCTTACAGGAACCCCCATCCGTGCCGAACTGATGCAGGGGGATAAAGAAGCCGCATACAAACTCTGCGGATTTACCAAAGACCTGCCCGTTTTAATGGTAATCGGAGGCAGCACGGGAAGCCTTGTCATCAACAAGGAAGTCCGCGCTTCCCTGCCTAAGCTTTTGAATGATTTTCAGATTGTGCATCTGTGCGGTGCCGGAAATATCGATAATCTTCTGCTGAACCAGAAAGGTTACAAGCAGTTTGAATACTTAAAGAGCGAATTGAAAGACGTTATGGCAATGGCCGACATCGTGGTTTCCAGAGCCGGCGCCAATGCCATCTGCGAACTTCTGGCCTTAAAGAAACCGAATCTTCTGATTCCTTTATCTGCAAGAGCATCCAGGGGAGACCAGATTCTGAATGCCGCGTCCTTCCAGTCCCAGGGCTATTCGCTGGTCCTTGCCGAAGAAGATCTGGACACGGTAACCCTTACGGATAAAATCTATGAATTGTACTGTAACCGGGGCAAATACATGGAGAACATGACCTTCAGTTCCCAGGGAAATGCCATCACAAAAATAATATCCTTAATAGAAGAGGAAAGTAAGAAATCATGTTAAAACAATTATCCATTTATGCAGAAAACGCAAAAGGAACCATGAAGGAAATTACCGACGTTCTGACAAACGAAGGAATTAATATCTGGGGTTCCGTCACCAACGACAGCGCAGAATTCGGAATCATCCGAATGGTTGTTTCCGAACCGGAGCGGGCCAAGGAAAAACTCGAACAGGCCGGATACTTCTGCAAACTCTGTAACGTCATCGGTGTGGAAATGGCCGACGAGGTCGGTGCATTAAACCGCCTTTTAAAGGCGCTGTACGACAGCAACATCAACGTGGACTACATCTACCTGTCATTCAACCGTGACTCCGGGCTTCCCGTTCAGATTCTCCACGCACAGGATGCTCCCGAAGTGGAAGACTGCATCCGCTCCAAGGGATTTAAGACCATTTCCGAATAAGTTTCGTATCTGTAAACGAAAAAAAGCGACTGCACTGCAGTCGCTTCAGACTGAAGACAAAGTCC
>DLBG01000002.1 GCA_002494135.1 Lachnospiraceae bacterium UBA7027 | reverse complement strand
TTTGACAGTATTTTGGGTTCAACCTTTGCAATTATATATGAAAACACCGTATTTGAAAAGACAAACCGCCATATGATTATTGACAGTATATCAGTGGAAAATTATAATATAAATGTTAAATTGGCACATAATGTAGTATTTGTTAAATTTTCTACATCTGTATTTAGCGTTTCAAGGAGGATGAAAAGATGTCCGACCGTAAAATCTCCCAGGCGGTAATCAGCCGTCTGCCCAGATATTTAAGATATTTGGGAGACTTAAAAGACGAAGGCGTGGAGCGTATTTCTTCCCATGATTTAAGCCTTCGCATGCATGTGACCGCTTCCCAGATCCGTCAGGATTTCAATCATTTCGGAGGCTTCGGCCAGCAGGGATACGGCTATAATGTTGACTATTTATACGAGGAGATTGCGAAAATTCTCGGCTTAAATCATAAGCATACGCTTGTTATCATCGGGGCCGGAAATTTGGGACAGGCGCTTGCAAACTATATGAATTTCGAACGTCGCGGATTTATCATTTTGGGTCTTTTCGACAAGAACCCGAATCTGATCGGCAAAAGCGTTCGAAACATGGAGATTATGGATATCAGGGAAGCTTCCGATTTTATCCGAAAGAATGAAATCGAGATTGCGGTTTTGACATTGCCGAAAGCCGGCGCGACCGAAATTTCCAAGCAACTGGTGGATTCCGGAATCCGCGCAATCTGGAATTTTGCCCATGTGGATCTGGAACTTCCGGATTCCATTGTGGTTGAGAATGTTCATTTATCGGAAAGTCTGATGAAGCTTTCCTATAAAATCAGTCAGGAATCAGGCGAGGAAATTTAATACTATGCAGATTCTGAATGCATTACAAATGAATCGTCTGGACGAATATGCAATAAGTGAATTGGGAATCCCTCAGTTTGCCCTGATGGAACGTGCGGCGGAGGCGGTTTGCAATTCTTTGTTTGCGTTTGAACCCGTTCGGAAGATTCTTGTGGTGTGCGGAATCGGGAACTGTGCCGGCGACGGAATCGCGGCGGCAAGAATTCTGAAAACCAGAGGATATGCACCGATTGTATGGCTGGTAAAACCGCTCGAAAAATGCAAGGAAAGCGTGCATCATCAGATAAAGCTGTATCAGAATCAGGGTGGAATCGTTATTTATGAAAAACCGGTCTTTGATTTTGATTTAATCATCGATGCCGTCTTCGGAGTAGGCTTAAACAGACCTCTGGATGATATGTTTTCGGAGGCGGTTGAATATATTAATTCCGCGCATGAAAAAGGCGGACGTGTGATTAGCATCGACCTTCCTTCCGGAATTCATACGGATACGGGTGCCGTGATGGGTACCGCGGTGAAAGCGGATTTAACGGTCAGCTTTTCCTATTTTAAACCGGGACTTTTGATGTATCCCGGAAAGGAATATGCAGGGAAAATAAAACTTTCCTCCATCGGAATCGACAGCAAAGAAAATCTTTCCGCAATCGGAATCCCCGAAGAAGGACAACGATATGCGTATGCATTCGATGAACGCCCTGTACTTAAAAAAAGAAACCCTGCGGGCAATAAGGGAACCTTTCACCGGGTTCTTTTGATCGCTGGCAGCAAAGAGATGGGTGGCGCGGCTCTTCTTTCGGCAGAGAGCGCACTTCGAAGCGGCTGCGGACTCGTGGATGTCTTTACACATGAAAGAAACCGTGATCTTATTTTACAGACGCTGCCGGAGGCCATCGTACATACCTATTCCGATGCCGATGCGTATCATGCCAATGCAGGTGATTTAGATGCAGATGCGAATCATGCCGATGCTTTCTCCACCGGATTCGAAACGGAGAGCAGGGAAGAGTCCCCGCTTATCATTAACCTGAATGCAGTCTTGAAGTCTGCCGACGTGGTGGTTATGGGACCCGGCCTTTCCGCAAACGATCCTGCAAAGGAAATTGTAAAATACGTGCTTGCAACCTGCGACAAACCGCTGGTTCTTGACGCCGATGCCGTAAATCTGATTTCGAAAAGCGAGACGGTAAATGCCGATGCTTCCCTCCGGTACAAAGATGCTTCCTCAGGGAACGGCGCCGATCATACGGATTTCAAATCTTTATTAAAAAAACGTTCCGAATCCGCCATTACCGTTATGACACCGCATCCCGGCGAACTTTCGAGATTCACGAAAAAGCCTGTGGGAGAACTGCTTTCGGACTATGAAAACGAACTGAAGGCGGTCGCGGAAGAATACCATCTGATTGTTGTCGGCAAGGGAAATCCGACCGTTGTTACGGACGGAACAGACATTTACTATAATCTCTCCGGAAACGATGCCATGGCAACGGCGGGAAGCGGAGATGTCTTATCCGGCATGATCGGAGCCTTTCTGTTAAACGAAAACACGCCCTTTGAGGGAGTAACACTTGCCGTATACGCGCACGGCTTATCCGGTGAGGAGGCCGCAAAGGAAAAAGGACATCATGCCGCGATTGCGGGGGATTTTATCAAAAGTCTGCATAAGGTTCTGATGACGATGGTTATACTAATGCTTTGCATTTTAACCGGAACGTTTGCAGGCTGTAAAAAAGCGCAGAGTATGAATCCCGTAAAGGAAGCGGAACTAAAGAACATCACTACTTTAGACGGATACGAAGCTATATTTCTTTCCATGTACGGGATTTCCGGATACACGGATCAAAAATTTGTTTCGGACAGAGGCCTGAAAACCTATATCGCCTATGATTATCATCCGACGGACGAAAAGGACCTTGAGTCCGGTCTTGCCTATATCGACAAACACCACGGCGGAGAGAAATACAAAGAACTTTTTGTCGGAATCGATCCGGCCTTCATGGATTCGGAAGCCGGAAAAAAAACCTTTGCAAAGGAACTGACCTCGCACCGGTTTGAGCATTATTCCGTATTCCTTCCGGTTTATCCGATGGAATACTGGACAGCGAAAAGCGAAGAGGACCGTAAAATCCTCTACGGGAAATATACCGGTCTGGTAGCGGAATTCGACTCCTTTGAAAACGTCGATGTGTATTATTACGGCAATCAGGAATGGATCGTCAACAATCCCGCAGCTTTTAAAGGAGACGGTTATGAACTGTCCGAATATGCCGCGGAGCGGATGTTTTTGTATACCATCTGCAGTGCACTTTACAAAGTCGATTCGGCTGACATCGAAACCGAACTGAAAGTCATGGAAGAACTCGTACAGAATGCGGAAGAAGTAAAAGCGGATTATGAAAAAAAGGAACTGACCGGTCAGACCTTCCTTTTCTTCGGAGACAGTATTTTCGGTCTTTATGACGCACCGCATTCCATCCCCGGCGTTTTTGAGGATTTTACCGGTGCAAAGAGCTATAATCTCGGAATCGGCGGCATGTGCATGACTTCCGGAAAAGATAACACGCGTTTTTCGGTTCTTCTGGATGACATGCTGGATTCTAAGGATGAATCCTTTCGTGAAGAGACCCTGCGGTATTTCGAACTCTATTCCGCAGAAGGAAACAGGGAGCATTTCCGCAATGCGAAGGAATATCTCCTGAAACCGGATTTGCAGTCCCCGGGAAATGAATATTCCGTTTTAATGGAATTCGGGCTGAATGACTATTTTAGCGGTTACTCCGTGGAGACGTTTCGGGACACATACAGGGAAAGCATTGGAAAACTGCTTAAGCAGACAGACGGCGATGAACGCTTTCGTAAAATGTATCTTGTTTTGCCAGGATTTATCGAAATGTCCGACATGGAGAACGGAAATCTTGCGTTGCCCGGTGAGGGCGGAACGCTTGATGATTACAGAAATGCAATTATTGAACTCGGAAACGAGTATCAGCTTTCCGTGATCGATTTTCGTAAAATTCCGGAAATGAATGAAGAAAACGTCGGCAGATATCTTTTAGACGGTGTACATTACAATGAAGCCGGAAGATATGCGGCGGCGAGATTTCTCGAAAAAGAAATTACAAAATAAGAGGTGGGTAAAGTGGAACAGTATTTAAGAGTATGTGCAGGCGTGGATCTTGACTGTATCGACTATAACATGGACCAGATCGGAGCAAAACTTCCGGCGGACGTAAAAATGATGGCGGTGGTAAAATCCGACGGATACGGACACGGAGCACTTCCGATCGCCAAGAAACTCGAAGGCAGAGACGATATTTTCGGGTTTGCGGTGGCAACGGCGGAAGAGGCAATGATTTTAAGAAAAGCCGGTATTGCCAAGCCGGTTTTGATTCTTGGCTATACCTTCCCTTATGCATACGAAGAACTGATTGAAAACGACATTTCCCTGACCGCTTTCAAGGAAGACATGGCACAGGAGATTTCGGATGCCGCAGCAAAAGCCGGCAAAAAAGCCAAAGTCCACATCAAAGTGGATACCGGCATGCACCGGATCGGTGTCGCAACCAATGAAGAGGGTCTTTCGGTGGCAAAGAAAATCGTGGGAACCCCGAACGTGGAAGTGGAAGGAATTTTCACCCATCTTGCAAATGCCGACATCGTGGATAAAACAGAAGCACTGGGGCAGGTTGCCGAT
This sequence comes from Lachnospiraceae bacterium UBA7027, assembly GCA_002494135.1. Classification (GTDB taxonomy): domain Bacteria; phylum Bacillota; class Clostridia; order Lachnospirales; family Lachnospiraceae; genus UBA3766. Next base: position 404 of record DLBG01000002.1, on the reverse strand, counting down.
TTTAAAAATTTCTGCGAAATCTTAGAGAACAATATCGGAAAAACCATTCCCTACCGTCATTGTTTCAACTCGGCGGCCGCCATGGAAATGGATGCTTCCGGTTTTTCGTTCGTACGCGTGGGCATTTCCATGTACGGTGTATGGCCGTCCGATGAGATGAACCGCGAGAATATCAGCATCAAGCCCGCACTTTCTTTGTTCAGTCACATCGTATACATCAAAGAACTTCCCGCGGGAGCCAGAATCAGCTACGGCGGAACCTATACAACCACTAAAACGACAAAGGTGGCAACGATTCCGGTCGGCTACGGTGACGGATATCCGAGAGGCCTGTCCAATCGCGGATATGTTCTGATTCGCGGGAAAAAAGCGCCGATTCTCGGCCGTGTCTGCATGGACCAGTT
>DLBG01000033.1 GCA_002494135.1 Lachnospiraceae bacterium UBA7027 | reverse complement strand
TCCTGAATGTGATCCGATGGATCAGGCAAATGCGTGCCTGTTCCTCGCATCCGATATGGGCAGACATGTCAAAGGCCAGGTATTACAGGTCTGCAACGGCGCGTTTTTATAAACAGAAAAAGACAGTAATAATACAGGGACTGCCTCTTTTGATATGCTACCCCCAAGTAGGACATTGAAATATAAAACCTACTTGGGGGTATTTCTATGTCCAGAAAAAATAAGATTGATCCTGCCGAAAAGGTAAAGATCATTGAGCGGGTACTGGCAGATGAGATCAGCGCTACTGAAGCAGCCCGGCTGATAGGTGTTGATGAGAGCAGCATTCGGGATTGGCGTAACCTATATCTTTCAGATGGTCCCTCTGCCCTCATGGTTCAATCCAATAACAAAACCTATTCTAAGGAGTTAAAACTTCAGGCTGTTCAAGAGTATCTTGATGGAAAATCAAGCCAGCGGGACATTGTTAAAAAATATCATTTGCGGAGTTCCAGTCAGTTACGCAACTGGATAAAGGTGTATACTACTCATGGAGAGATCAAATCACGCACAAGCGGAGGAGGCAGCTACATGAGGAAAGCCAGAAGCACAACACCGGGAGAAAGACTTGCTATCGTCCAGGACTGCCTGGCTAACGATAAGAACTATGGCGCAATGGCATTGAAATACCAGTGTTCATACCAGCAGGTGCGAAACTGGGTAAAACGGTATGAGGAAATGGGCTCTGCCGGTCTGGAGGATCGTCGAGGCCATCGTGTAGGCACTATGCCCAGCCGCACCCCTGAAGAGGAAATGCGGGACAGGATCGCAGAACTGGAGAGGCTCAACCGTGATCTGCAGATGGAGAATGACCTGCTAAAAAAAGTCAGAGAGTTAGAGATGAAGGATCGCTATCTCTGACTCGCCATCTTTATAAGTACCAGGCGATCCGGGAACTCTCAGAAGAGAGGCATTATCCAGTAGAACGGCTCTGTGGTTATCTTCATGTCCCACGCTCAGCGTATTATAGATGGTTGAAAAATCCGGAAAGCATAAGCGAGAAGAAAAACCAGAAGATCTCCGAAAAAATCAAGAAGATCCACGAAGACCATCCTGATATGGGATACAGAAGGATCCGCGATGAACTGGACAGAAGATATGATACAAATGTCAATGACAAGCGCGTCCTTCGTTTATGTCGTAAAAGCCACATTCAGTCTACTATAAAGTGGAAGCCAAAGAGTTGTACAAGAGCAGCGAATGATCCTGCACATATCGCCAGAAATTACCTGAACCGGGACTTTCATGCGGATTCGCCAAATGAAAAATGGCTGACCGATGTGACAGAATTCAAGTATTATGTCGGCATCGTGGTTCATAAAGTATACCTGAGTGCCATTCTGGATCTTTACGACCGCCGAATCGTGGCTTTTCGGATCAGTAATCATAACGATAACCCACTGGTGATGAATACCTTTGATGAAGCTGTTCGTCTGGAGCCGGATGCGCACCCTCTGTTCCATTCAGACCGTGGATTTCAATATACCAGTAAGCAGTTCAGCACAAGACTGAAGAAACACCATATGAAGCAGAGCATGTCCAGGGTAGCCCATTGTATCGACAACGGGCCGATGGAAGGTTTCTGGGGCATTTTGAAACGTGAGAGGTATTATGGAAGACGTTTTACGTCACGGGAAGCACTTGTCGAAATGATTACGAAATATATCCACTACTACAATAGTGAACGGATCCAGAGAAAGCTTCATCGGATGACCCCGATGGAATATCATGCAGCATTTGCAGTAGCAGCATAAAGAATACCGCCAGCTGATTCATTCCTCAACTGACGGTATCCAATCACTTATTATTTTTCACTGTCCCCTTGACGGGTAGCACACCACATCCGGCTTTCGGGGTTTTCTTTTTTTTTTCGGTGAAATATGGTATAATATCATTTGCGCTTTATGCGCTAGTATTCAGAGGCGGATATCGGATGAAAAACGCAGGGAAAAACAACAAAAGATCGATAGAGAATACCCTTAAGTCCATTACCAGGGGCAAACGCAATGCGCCCAAAAGCGGTTATGTTCTGATTATTCTTTTGTATCTTCTTGCCACGTTTGTTCTGCTGAAAACAATTAATCTTGCTGGGAATGATTTTATGATTGGCGGATTCGCCATTCCGCTGTATCGGTTTTCCGGCGTGTTCTCCTCCCTCGGAAATCTCTGCCTGATCTTTCTGGTGGTATTTTACGGCAGACTCGGATTTTTTACTTCGATCGGTATTCTGGCGCTGCAGTTTCCTCACATCGTGTATGATATTTTTCTTCAGCACAATTTTTCCGCCATTCCGGGCATGTTTACGAATCTACTGACTTTAGTAGCTGTGGTTCTGATTTTCGTCAATCGCAGAAGGGCGGATCTGTTTGAAAAAGGACTTGTGAAAAATGCTCTGACAGATATTCTTACCGGCCTTCCGAACCGTTTTGCGGGAAGAGAGTATTTTTCGCGTATTATGAAAAAAGGCGATAAATTCGTCTACGTTGCGGCCGATATCAATAATTTCAAGAGTATCAACGATACCATGGGATATGAAGTCGGAAACAAGGTCCTGCTCGAGATTGCCAATCGCTGGAGGGATCTGGCAAACGGCTCGTCGACCGGAACCTTCGATTTAGTGGCCCGCGTCGGCGGAGACGAGTTCGGAATTGCCGTTCAGGATTACGATTCCGAGGAAAAAGTACTCCGGACCATCAACCGGTATAAGGAAGAACTCGAAAAAAAGATTACCATAGACGGTTACGATTATTATGTAACGGCAAGTTTCGGCTATGCCGAATTCCCGGCGGATGCAAAGGATGTGGAAGCTCTGACGGCAGCGGCAAGCCTTGCTCTGCATGATTCAAAAAGACGCGGTCAGGGACTGGTTCTGCATTATACGCCGGAACTTTCCTTACTTGGAAGAAATCTGGAAATCGAGAGAAGAATCCGTGAAGCGCTGGATACGAATGCGGTATTCTTTCATTTGCAGCCGCAATATGACATGTCCAAAAAACTGCGCGGTTTCGAGGCGCTTGCCCGGATGACGGATACTGACGGCAAGCCGGTCAGTCCGGTGGATTTTATTCCCGTTGCGGAGCAGACGGGGCTTGTGGATCAGATTGACATGTGCGTGTTTCGTCGTGCGGCTGAATTTTTGGAGAAAGCCGCAAAGAAGGGCAGAACGGATATTACCGTCAGTGTGAATATCTCCGTAAAGCATCTTCTGAAGAACGATTTCCTGGATGAGATTAAGAAGAATCTTTCCGATTATGAGATTCAGCCTTCCTGTCTGGAAATCGAGATTACGGAATCCGTGATGATCGACTCCGTGGAAAGGGCAAAGGAAATCATCGAAGAGGTAAAGGCTCTGGGAATTCAGATTGCCATCGACGATTTCGGAACGGGATACTCTTCTTTGAGTTATCTGCACAATTTCCCCGCGAATCTGTTAAAGGTCGACAAGTCCTTTATTGATACGATAGAGGAGGGCGAATCGTCCCGCAAATACGTCGAATCCATCATTTCCATCGGACATGTTCTCGGCATGGAAGTGATTTCCGAAGGAGTGGAAGAAGAAAAGCAGCTGGCGATTTTAAAGGAAATCGGCTGCGATTACATTCAGGGCTTTATCTGGGGACGCCCCATGCCGTCTGAAGAAGCCGAGAAGCTTTTGTAGGATAGGGATACCACAGTAAGAACAGGAGGTTTGCATGCTTCGACTGTTTAAATCAAAAGAAGAGAAGGAACTGGATGCTCTCCTCGAAAGAGTGGACAACAACATGTCCAATAATTACAAGGATGCGGCCCAGAAAGATTATAAAAATTTTCTGAAACGCTACGATGAACTGGCTTCGGCCGGGAAACTGTCCGATAAAGTGACGGCATATTATACGGGCGTGATTGAAGAATATGCTTCAAAACTTACCAAATTTACACATAAGGATCAGCCGACCAAATGGGGCGACTGGAAATAGGGGACAAACATGATGGAGAAAAATGCGAAAATCTATGTGGCAGGCCACCGCGGCATGGTGGGATCCGCCATTGTAAGAGAACTAAAAAGGCAGGGGTATACGAATCTGATTACCAGAACCCACGCCGAACTTGATTTGAAACGGCAGGATGCCGTGGAAGCCTTCTTTGCCGAAGAGAAGCCGGATTATGTATTTCTGGCGGCGGCCAAGGTGGGCGGAATCGTTGCGAACGAAAGCGCGCTCGCCGATTTTATGTATGACAACATGATTCTTGAGATGAATGTCATTCACTCGGCTTGGCAGAACGGCTGTAAGAAGCTGGAGTTTTTGGGATCCTCCTGTATTTATCCGAGAATGGCTCCTCAGCCGATGAAAGAGGACTGTCTTTTGACTTCGGCGCTTGAGAAGACCAACGAGGCCTATGCACTGGCGAAAATTTCCGGTTTAAAATACTGCGAATTTCTAAACCGCCAGTATGGTACGGATTATATTTCGGTAATGCCGACCAATCTGTACGGCCCGAACGACAATTATCATCCGACGCATTCCCACGTGCTTCCGGCACTGATCCGCCGTTTCCATGAAGCGAAAGAGGCCGGACTTACAGAAGTAACCTGCTGGGGCGACGGCAGTCCCTTGAGAGAATTCCTCTATGTGGACGATCTGGCAAATCTTTGCGTATTTTTGATGAACAACTATTCCGGAAACGAGACCGTGAATGCCGGTACCGGAAAAGAAGTAACCATAAAGGAACTGACCGAAATCGTTGCCAAAGTGGTCGGATTCGAAGGAAAAATCCTTTGGGATACCTCGAAACCGAACGGAACGCCGAGAAAACTTCTCGATGTTTCCAAAGCGGAGGCACTTGGCTGGAAATATACGACCGAGCTGGAAGAAGGAATCCGTCTTACCTATGACGATTTCTTAAATAATCCGATGAGAGCGGAACGATAAGTCCGCAAAGGAATGAAAGAGTAATAAAATGTTTCGATTAATTAAAAGTATAAGAAAATACTGGGTTCCGAGCATCCTGACCATCGTATTCATGGTTGGGGAGGCGGCTTTGGAAACCCTGATTCCCTATATCACCGCGAATCTGGTAAACAGTTTAAGCGAAGGAAATGTGGACATGGCGTATCTTTTGCGCATCGGCGGCCTGCTCAGTGCCATTGCACTGGTGTCTCTGGCCTGTGGCGGTATGGGTGGTTTTACCGCATCCATGGCTTCCACCGGATTTGCGAAGAATATCCGCGGCGATTTAATGCGCCGGATTCAGACCTTTACATTCCATAATATCGACAAATTCTCAACCGCATCGCTGGTTACCCGAATGACAACCGATGTTACGAATGTGCAGATGGCATATATGATGATTATCCGTATTGCCATCCGTGCACCGTTAATGCTGGCATTCTCCATTGCCATGGCAATCTATATGGCAGGAAAGCTTTCGCTTGCCTTTGTTGTTGTGGTACCGTTTCTGACGATCGGACTGATTCTGATTGCGGCCAATGCGATGCCTTCGTTTAAAAGAGTATTCAAGCGTTATGATGCATTAAACGAATCCGTGGAAGAAAATGTGCGTGGCATGCGTGTTGTAAAGGGATTCTCCAGGGAAGAATACGAAAAAGAGAAATTCTTCAATGCTTCCGACAGCATCCGCAAGGAGTTTACGAGAGCGGAAAAAATTGTTGCCTTAAACGGACCGCTGATGCAGCTTTGCATGAATTTTAACATGGTTTTCGTTCTTTATATCGGCGCCCGGCTTGCCATTTCCAGTCACGGAACCGTGGTAAATGTCGGACAGGTCTCCGCAATGCTGACATACGGCGTGCAGGTACTTTTGAACCTGATGATGCTTTCAATGATTTTCGTTATGGTGACGATGTCTGCGGAAAGTGCAAGACGTATCGGAGAAGTATACAGGGAAGTACCCGATATGAAGGAAATCCCGAATCCGGTAAAGGAAGTAAAAGACGGTTCGATTATGTTCACGGACGTCAATTTCAAATACTCCGACGAAGCAAAGCAGTATGCGCTTTTTGATATTGACCTGACCATCCCGAGCGGTGCAACCGTGGGAATTTTAGGCAGCACCGGTTCATCCAAATCTTCGCTTGTTCAGCTGATTCCGCGTCTTTATGATGCGCAGGAAGGAATTGTGAAAGTCGGCGGAGTGGATGTTAAAAACTATGATCTGGAGGTGCTTCGCGATAACGTGGCGATGGTACTTCAGAAGAATGTCTTATTCTCCGGCACCATTAAGGACAATCTCCGCTGGGGCAATCCGGATGCGACGGATGAAGAAATGATTGAAGCATGTAAAATGGCATGCGCCGATGAGTTCATTGAGCGTATGCCGGACAAATACGATACCTTTATCGAACAGGGCGGAAGCAATGTATCCGGCGGCCAGAAGCAGCGTCTCTGCATTGCGAGAGCACTGTTAAAGAAGCCGAAAATCTTAATTCTCGACGATTCCACTTCCGCGGTCGATACCAAGACCGATGCGAAGATTCGCGAAGCGTTTGCGAATTATATTCCGGATACAACCAAAATCATCATCGCCCAGCGCGTTGCCAGCGTTGAAAGCGCGGACATGATTATTGTAATGAATAACGGAAGTATTGAAGCAAAGGGAACGCATAAAGAACTTATGGAAAGCAGCGAGATTTACCGTGAGATTTATGAATCCCAGACGATGGGAGGTGATCAGTAATGCCACGTCCCGTAAAAGGAAATGTAAACGCACAACCTGCAAAACTGAATTTCAAGGTACTCGGCCGGATTATCAAATCCGTATTTCAGGCATATCCCGTCGGAATGATTTTTATCATCCTGACCATCCTGATTGCCGGTGCGTCCGCGGTTATTCCGGATCTGTTTATACAGAAGATTATCGCGCTGATTAAAGATCATATCGAATCGGGTGACTGGGCGGCGGCTCAGCCGACAGCGTTACAAAACATCATTATTCTGGTTGTCATTTATCTGATTGCCTTAATTGGTGTATTTGTACAGTCACAGGTCGGTGCATATGTAACGCAGGGATATCTGAATAAAATGCGTAATCAGATGTTCCGCAAGATGCAGAACCTTCCGATAAAGTTTTTTGATACGCATAAAACCGGCGATATCATGAGTTATTACACGAATGATATCGATACGCTCCGTCAGCTGGTATCCCAGGGTTTGCCGACCTTAATCCGCTGCGGAATTATCGTTATCGGCGTCTTCTTTATCATGCTGTACTTCAGTCTCTGGATGACGCTTGTGGTAATCGGCGGCATCATCTTAATGACGATTGTAACGAGAGTATTAAGCGGCGGTTCCGCGAAATACTTCGTCCGTCAGCAGCAGGCACTCGGCCGCGAGGAAGGCTTCATTCAGGAGCACATGAATGGCCAGAAGGTTGTAAAGGTCTTCAATCACGAAGAAAAGTCCATCGAGGAATTCGATATATTAAACGAACAGCTCTACTCCGATGCATTCAAGGCAAATGCTTATGCCAACGCACTCGGACCCATCATCGGCAACATCGGTAACATTCTTTATGTTGTTGTTGCGATTGCCGGCGGTGCATTGTTAATCGCGGGAGTGAAGAATGTTTCACTTTCCGACATTATTCTGCCTTTGTTTACCGGAGCAAAAGGAGGACTGGAACTGGATATTTCTACGGTTATTCCGTTCCTTAACATGACCAAGCAGTTTACCGGTAACTTAAACCAGTTTACCCAGCAGATCAACATGATTGTCATGGCAATGGCCGGAGGTGAGAGAATCTTCGAACTGATGGATGCCGAGCCCGAACCCGATGACGGTTACGTAACGCTTGTAAACGCAAAACTGGATGAAAACGGTAACATCACCGAAACGAAAGAGCATACCGGAATCTGGGCATGGAAACATCCCCACGGCGACGGCACGCTTACCTATACGAAACTGGAAGGCGATGTACGTCTCTTTGATGTGGATTTCGGGTATGAGCCGAAGCATCAGGTGCTTTATGATGTATCCGTTTACGCAAAACCGGGTCAGAAGGTGGCATTTGTTGGCGCAACCGGTGCCGGAAAGACCACGATTACAAACCTGATTAACCGTTTCTACGATATTGCGGACGGAAAAATCCGTTATGACGGCATTAACATCAATAAAATCAAAAAATCTGATTTAAGACGTTCCCTCGGAATCGTTTTACAGGAGACAAACCTCTTTACCGGAACGGTTATGGAGAATATCCGCTACGGAAATCTGGATGCCACGGACGAGGAATGCCGGAATGCGGCAGCACTTGCCGGGGCGGATGATTTTATCCGCAGATTGCCGGAAGGATATGATACGATGCTGACCAATAACGGTGCAAACCTGTCGCAGGGCCAGAGACAGCTTATTGCCATTGCGCGTGCGGCCGTTGCGGACCCGCCGGTAATGATCCTCGATGAGGCAACTTCGTCCATTGATACGCATACCGAGGCAATTGTTCAGCGCGGCATGGACAAACTGATGGAGGGCAGAACGGTCTTTGTCATTGCCCACAGACTCTCCACGGTAAAGAATTCCAACGTGATAATGGTACTTGATCACGGTCACATCATCGAGAAAGGTTCGCACAAGGAACTGATTGCCGCAAAAGGCACCTATTATCAGCTTTACACGGGTGCTTTCGAACTGGAATAAAAAGTGAAAAATGAATTGCAAATTGATCCGTAAACCGATACAATAAGAGGTGTAATTTGGTGGGGTTGCGGAAATAATCGCAATTCGTTTCGGAGGATTTGACAATGACGTTTACATACGAACTTCGTATGGTGATGAAAAGACTTCTGGCAGGCGATGTGGATGCTTTTCAGGGGTTTTACATCAATACGGTAAATGATATGTATTTTCATTGCAAACTCGTAATCGGCAACGAGGACGAGACTTTGCGTATGATGATTAAAATCTATAAAGCAATGTTCGTCCAGCTGGTTCGCTTAGAGAAGCCGGAAGATACCACCAGATGGTACAACAACATTCTTTACCAGCACCTTGTGGACTGGGTAAATGTCAATTGTGCCAACCAGTTAATCGGGGAAGAAAACGGCGAATACGACGAATATCCCGGTGTGGAAGAGTATGTTCGCGGAAACAATACCCTTTTGGAATCCGAGGCAGCAAACCTCGCCGCAAGCTTCATCAACACCCTCGATTCCGTGCATGCCTTAACCGGTCTTGCATATTTCTATGACGGATTCGAAGATGAGCAGCTTGAGAAATATCTGCAGTGTGATTATACGGTAATCAACACCCGTGTAAAATATGCAAGAAAGCAGATTTCCATCTATTCGCTGGAGTTTTGCAAGTTAAACGATTACGAAGGTGCAAGAGTAGACAACAACTTACTTCTGTTGGCCTATGTCCTGATTTTCAACGATGTGAAGCTTTCGAATGTGGAAGGTCTGTACGCGGCAATCTGCGACGCACTTCAGTAAGATAAAACAACGGAATATAAAGCGACTGCTTTCGGATACGGAGGCAGTCCTTTTTCATAAGGAGTAAGCAAAAAAGGGGTTATTATGAGTTTACAGTTTGTTCTCGGCCGAAGCGGCCACGGAAAAAGTACATATGTCCGGGATTACGTCACCGCACAGGCGGCGGCAGACAGAAATCGCGATTATTTAATGATCGTTCCCGAACAGTTCACCATGCAGACGCAGATGATTATGGCCGGAGAGAATCCGAACGGCGGAATTCTGAATATTGATGTTTTAAGCATCGGCCGCCTGACCCACCGCATTTTTGAAGAGGTGGGCAAACCGGACAAAGTATCGTTAGACGATCTCGGCAAGTGTCTGATTCTAAGACGCGTGATTTCCGAACACGAAGAAGAACTGACGGTATTGAAAAAGGGCGTTCATACGCCGGGTTATACTGCGGAAATCAAGAGTATTCTCTCCGAATTTATGCAGTACGGAATCCGTCCGGAGGATCTTTCGGAGTATATGCAAAAAGAGGTTTCCCCGGTGATTACCCACAAGTTAAAAGACCTGCTTTTGCTCTACCGTGCTTTTACGGAGGCTTTGTCCGACCAATATACCACCGTGGAGGAGACCTTATACTGCCTTTGCGAGCGGATTCCGTATTCGAAACTTTTAAAACGAAGCGTTCTGGTATTCGACGGATTCACCGGTTTTACCCCGATTCAGGTTCGCTTGATCGGAGAACTTCTTCGCGTGTCCGTAAAAGTCATCGTGACCCTTCCCTATGAGAAGGGGGCAAAGGAAGACTGCGGCAATCTCTTTTATTTATCCGAAAAGACCATCCGCTCGTTAACGAAGGAAGCGGAGGCGGTCGGTGCCGAGGTGGAAGAAGCGGTCTATACGGATACGTATCACCGTTTTGAAAAAGTACCAGCCATTGCATTCTTAGAGAAGAATCTCTTCCGTGACAACCCTTCGGTTTATCCGGACAGTGTGCGGGAAATCCATTTAAGCCGGGCAGTCGACGAAACACATGAATGCCGCATTATGGTACGCCATATCCGGGATCTGATTACCGAAAAGGGTTACCGTTATCGCGACATGGCGGTGATCTGTCCGAATATCGGACAGTATTCCGAGGTTTTGAAAACGGAATTTGAAAAGTACGGAATCCCTTATTTTATGGATGCCACCACGGACTTAAACAGAAATCCCATGGTCAACTATCTGCGTACTCTTCTGGGTGTGCTTTTGTACGACTATGCCTACCGTGATGTATTCGGTTTTCTGCGAAGCGGAATGTGCGATTTTACAAGGGAAGAAATCGATCTTCTGGACAATTACTGCTTAAAAAAAGGCATCGCCGGAAGACATATGTGGCAAAGGGAGTTTACCGAGAAAGAGGAAGAAACAAAGGTAAAATTAAACGAATTAAGGCAGCGTTTTCTTGCGCTGTTTGAGCCGCTGGAAAAGTTAAGCCGTCAAAAGTCCGTTACGGCAAGAGAGTGGCTCGGGGCGTTCTATGAAGTGCTGCACAAAGAGCGGATTTATGAGCGGCTCGGAGAGATGGCCGTTTATTTTGAATCCGTCGGTGAAATCGACAAGGCATTGGAATACGATCAGGTTTACAGGATGATCATGAATCTTTTTGACCAGATTGTATCCTTAATCGGCGGGGAGGAGATTACGCTCGAAGACATATCGAGAATTCTCGATACCGGTTACGGCGAGATCCGCATCGGCATCATCCCCAAGAGCGTTGACGTGCTACCAGTCTGCGATTTAATCCGAAGCCGTTTCGGTGTCATTAAGGCTTTGTTCGTGCTTGGTATCAATGACGGCAATATTCCGGCCGATATCGGAAGCGGCGGAATTCTTTCCGACATGGAGCGGCAGATGTTAAAAGAAAGCGGTATGGAGCTGGCTCCCGGCCGCGATGAAGAGGGATTTAAGGAGCATCTGTATCTGTATCAGGCCCTGACAAAACCGACGGAAGAACTGTACCTGTCCTACCTCACCGTTTCCGAAACGGGTGACAGCAGGAAGCCGTCCTACTTAATCCGGGAACTGAAAGAACTGCTTCCGAATCTTACGGAAACGGATGAAATCCGGGCACTCGGCACCGTGAATCCGAATGATTTGTACGCGACCTTCCGTTCGCACAATATTTTAAGCAAAAAAGATCTTCTGGAGGAATTCGCTTCGAGGATCGGGAACTATTTCCGTTACGCGTTAAGCGAAGAAGAAATTGCATATATCCGGGGCCTTTACGGGGTTCTAAAAGCGGGAGAAGAGACGAAAGAACTCGCCGATGAAGTGATTATAAGTGCCTGCACGCGCTACATTCCGATGACCATCGAGAAAACCCTGGCAAGCCGTCTTTACGGCGAGGTCATGGAGTGTTCGGTAAGTTCCCTGGAGAAGTTTGCGGGCTGCGCCTATGCACATTTTCTGCGCTACGGCCTGAATTTAAGGGAGCGTGAAATCCACAAAATCGAACCGAATGACATCGGGAACATTACCCATGCCTCGCTGGAATTGTTCGGCAAATATTTAAAGGAAAACGGCGAAGAGTTTGCCGAGGTTTCGAAGGAAAAATCCATTGAAATCATCGACCGGATCAACGAGGAAATCTGTGACCGGTACGGAAACGGATTACTGGGTGAACTCGATCAGAACGACTATTTAAAAAAGCAGCTTAAACGAATTCTGCACCGCTGCGTCGACCGTTTAAAGGAACAGCTTCGAAGCGGTGATTACAGACCTGCCTACTATGAGCAAGAATTTAAGAGACTTTGCAACGAAGGCCGGACAATGTTAAAAGGGAAAATCGACCGTATCGACAGTTATGAGACCGACGATGCCGTTTATGTGAAAATCGTCGATTACAAATCCGGCAACAAAGACTGGGAGTCCGTGCTTTTTGACTGCGGCGTGCAGTTGCAGACTGCCGTTTATTTAAGCGAAGCCGTGAAAAAATACCGCCATGACTTTCCGGACAGGGATGTGCTTCCGGGAGCCATGTTCTATTACCGTATGCAGGATCCGCTTCTGGATGCTTCCAAACTGGCGGGAAAGGATCTGGAACATGAAAGAAATGTTTTGCTCCGGCCGACCGGACTGGTGGTGGAAGATCCGGAAATCATAACGCATCTGGAGCGGGAGCAAAAAGCCGGCAAGAGCGAAGTCATTCCGGTTACCCGGGATGCGGAAGGAATGCTTCCGAAGGGACCGAAAAGCGGAAACGGAGCTGCCCGGACAAAGGAAGAAATGGAGTCGATTCTTGCATCGGCAGATGAAAAGGTGGCAGCCCTCTCCGATGCCATTTCTTCGGGCGTGATTGAATTATCCCCTTTGGTGTTTGATAAATACAATGCCTGCGAACACTGTGCATATTCGGATGCCTGCGGCTTTGACGAGCGGATCGGAGGGTATCGCCACAGAGTACCTCAGGGCGGAAAGGAGGCGGAGGAAGAATAATGGCTGATTATAAACCTACAGTGGAACAACAACAGGTAATCGATATCCGGAATCGCAATGTCCTGGTTTCTGCCGCCGCCGGAAGCGGGAAAACCGCGGTTTTAACGAAGCGTATCGTGGGCCGGATTACGGATCCCGACGGACCTTCCATTGACAGCATGCTCATTGTAACCTTTACGGAAGCGGCCGCCGCGGAGATGCGCGAGCGAATCGGAAAAGCTGTCCGTGAAGCCTTAAAATCGGATCTTGCCAAAGATGCAAGAATCCGCGAAAAGCTCATGAAAGAGCAGACGCTGGTGCACTCGGCTTTAATCATGACCGTTCACGGTTTCTGTCTTTACTTAATCCGCAATCATTTTGACCGCATCGGTGTGGATCCTTCTTTCCGTGTGGCCAAAGAAGAAGAGGCCGGTCTGATGTTTGAGGACTGCATGGATGCGGCGATTGCGGATTTATGCAAAGAAAAGCCGGAGGATTACGAGGCACTTTTGGAGCATTTTGCACCCGGTCTTTATGAGGACGGATTCCGCGAGATTCTGACTTCCTTAAAGAATGCGGCGGAAGCGAATCCGTATGTGGAAGACTGGTTTGAAAAAATGCATGCGTTTTTGGAAAGTTTTTCTGCAAATCCCGCAGATTCCGAACTCTACAAAGAGGGATGGTCATACGAAAATACACTTTTAAAGGACTGTGAGGCATCCTTAACGGAAGCACTGTCTTTGTGCGACCTTCCGGACGGCCCGGCCAAATACAGACCGATGTTGGAGGACGATTTATCCTTTGTACGGCTTGTTCTTGCGGACGAGTCTCCTGCCGCGAGAGAGGCACACTACCGTGCGCGTACGCCGATGCGGCTTGCAAACGAAAAGGCATCGGAACTGAAAAGCCGTGCACAGGGCATTCGCGGAGAAGTAAAGGACCGCATTGATGCAATCGTGAAGGAATTTTATTCCGTTCCTTTTGAAACCGCGGTGGAAGACGATAAAAAAAGCGGCAGGCTTTTAATAAAGCTTCTTTCCCTGACCGAAGATATCATGAAGCGTTACCGGGAGGAAAAGGCAAAGAAGAACCTGATTGATTTCTCCGATATGGAGCATTTTGCCTTAAAAATCCTTTATGAAAAAGTTGACGGACAATGGGTGCCGTCGCAGGTTGCAAAGGATTACCGGAATCATTTCTCCGAAGTGATGGTCGATGAATACCAGGACAGCAACGATGTGCAGGAGACGCTGCTTTCCGCGGTGTCAAAGCAGGAAGGCCTTTTCGGAAACCGTTTTATGGTCGGTGACGTGAAGCAGAGTATTTACCGCTTCCGTCTGGCAAAGCCGGAGATTTTCCAGACAAAATGCGAAACCTATAAACCGATTGCCGAGAAGGAGAATTCATCGGACATCCGCATTAATCTTTCCAAAAACTTTCGAAGCCGCAGAGAAGTCATCGACAGCGTGAACTGCCTGTTTCGGGATGCCATGTTTAAAAATGTGGGCGGCATCGATTACGACCGTGATGCGGAACTTGTTCCGGGAGTGGATTATCCGGCCTTTGAAGCGGGAATGGATCAGACGGAACTGCTGCTTTTAAACGACGATGCCTGGAAAGATTCCGGTGTGTCGGAAAAAATAAGGCGCGAGGCCATGGTGGTCGGAAGCCGGATTCTTCAGATGAAGCGGGACGGTTTTACCGTATCCTGCAGGGATGAAAACGATAAATGGGCCGGCAGGGAACTGCAGTTTCGCGATATCGTGATTTTAACGAGAAAAGCCACGAAGCGCGCACCGATTATCAAATCAACGCTTGAATCGATGGGAATTCCGGTGGTTGTGGCATCCTCGGAAGGCTATTTTCTGGCGCCCGAGGTCATTCACGTTTTAAACTGGATTACCATCATTAACAATCCGCTGCAGGACATTCCCCTGCTCGGTGTTTTGCATCATCCCACGGTGGGCTTTTCGGAGAACGAACTGACGAAACTGCGCATCGGAAACAAAAAAGAGCTTTTGTACGATTCGCTTCTGCGCTACGAAAAAGTGGGCGGAGAGAAGGAACTGAAGGATAAAATCACCGCATTTTTAGAGCGGCTTAATTATTACCGTGCCGAAAGCGAGAGGACCAATGTCTACGACCTTTTGGTAAAACTGATTGCATGCGAGGGCCTTTTTATCTATTATCGCTGTCTGCCCATGGGAGAGGTGCGTCTGGCAAATCTTAAGCTTCTTTTACAAAAAGCCGGGGAATTCACGGAGGGCGGATACGCCGGGCTGTTTGATTTTGTCCGTTATATCGAAACCGTGAAGAATCACGAAATCGATTTCGGCGAGGCGAACGTTCAGGATGAAAATGCGGACGTTGTGCGTATTTACACGATGCATAAAAGCAAAGGCCTGGAGTTCCCGGTCTGCTTCATCGTAGGTGCGGGAGAACCGCTGAAAGGAAAAAGGGACAATGCGGAAGTGGCGGTCGGAGCCGGATATACGATTGCAACGGATTTTGCCGATACTGTTGAACGCATTAAGAGAAAATCCTATGCAAGATCCGTGATTCTGGCAAAGGAAGCCAGAGAGAAGCGCGGCGAGGATTTAAGACTTCTGTATGTGGCAATGACACGTGCAAAGGAGAAACTGATCCTGGTCGGAACCTGTCCGAAGACGCTGGCACAGTCTAAGGGATCCTTCGGCAGTGCAAGGCCGTTTCGGACTTCGGAGATTCTGGATGCAGGCATTTTCATGAAACTTCTTCTGCCGGAAGCGGAGAGAAATCCGCTTTATTTCAATGTGAAGGAATGGACGTACGAGGATGTCTGGAAGGGTAGCGGGACGGAAAAAATCAACATGGGACTTCTGAAGGAAGATCTTATGAATTCACCCGTCGGAAAACCGTTTGAAGATTTTGTGTATCCGCATACGAACCTTGCGAATGTCTTTACCAAAACCACCGTTTCCGATTTAAAGAAGGCGGCTTACTTGGAAGAGGAGGAAGGAAACGAAGATCTGTTCCGTGATAAGGACGGTTATGTGGAAGGCGGACGAAGGGAAGAATACATTCCGCAATTTATGCGAAAAGAAGAGAAACTTATGAGCGGCTCCGTTTACGGTACCGCACATCACAGAGTCATGGAACTGCTCGATTTTACGGCGTTTGATTACGATGATACGACATCTGCGGAAACGATACTGACACAGATGCGAAAGGACTTTGTGCGGAATCTGTTTCTTCCGAAGGAAGAAGACGAACTGGTTCGAAACGAAAGCGTATTGACGTTTCTAAAAAATCCGGTTGCAAAACGTATGGCAGATGCGCAAAGAAACGGGGTTTTATACCGGGAGCAGCCGTTTGTTCTCTCGCTGAAAGCTTCCGATGTCCAAAGCAATGCGCCGGAATCGGAGAAGGTACTTGTGCAGGGAGTGATTGACGTCTACTTCGAAGAGGACGGAGGATACGTGCTTCTGGATTACAAGACCGATTCGAAAGTGGATGAGGACGAACTGATCAAACGCTACAGAGCGCAGCTTAACTATTACGCAAAGGCGCTAAAGAAGCTGGAAGGCAAACCGGTGAAGGAAGTGCTGATTTACTCGTTCTTCCTAAAAAAGACAATCCGGCTTTCCAACCCCTGAAACCGGGGCCGGCAGGGGATTTGTGAAAGAAAGCGATACAACTCAAATGACTTGTGAGAATCGCATAATGCGATTCTCACAAGTCATTTTAAGGAAGCGAAAGTATGCCCGAAAAAGGCATATTCTGCATCGGGAAATCCAGGTTGACGGGGGTAGGTGCAGGACATACAATGGTAGGAGTGATAAATGTGGGGAGTCTGTCCCGGAGAGAGTATAAGTATGGCGGAAAGCAGAAAAAACAGGATAGCGGGCTTTTTCGGGGAACTGTTGAAAATGGTTCGTCTTGTTGCCCTGTTCTTCGGACTGTACTTTGGAATCTACCTTGCCGGAGCCGTTTTCGGCCTTCTGGAAAACTTAAGAACCCCTGTTATTTTCGCAGCGGCCTTTACGGCCGGACTTGTCTGCTTTTTTTTGCTGCCCCGCGAATTAAAGATACTGAGAATTCCGGCAGCCGGCCCGGATCATGCACCGGCAGGAGCTTCGAAAAACGCAGTCGCGTTATCGGGCGGTACTTCGAAAAAAAGAGTCGCATTATCGGCCGGAACGATGGCGGGCATTGTATTTTTAAGCATCTTTCTTACCGTTTGGTTAAACCGTCTGATGTTTGTTATTCCGTGGACAGAAGTTTTAAGCAAAGAGCAGGTGGCATCCGCGGAAGGCAATTTTGAAATTCCTTTTCTTCTGTCCGTAATCGGATACGGACTTCTTGCTCCGTTTGCGGAGGAGGTCTGCTTCCGCGGAATTCTGTACGGCTATTTTTCCAAATGGATGAAAACCCCGGTTGCGATTGCGATTTCCGCACTTTTATTCGGTCTTTATCATGTCAATCCGGTTCAGGGCATATATGCCGCCCTTATGGGTGCCGTGATGGCACTGCTTGTGTGGCTTACCGGTTCTCTGGGTGCATCGATGCTGTTTCATATGACCTCGAATCTGCTTGTGGTATTTTATTCGAGTTTTACCGTTTTGTATGATTTTATTCTCTCACCGGCGGGAAGTGTACTGACGGTACTGCTCGGGGCAGGCGGCGTTTTGGTTCTGATTCTTTTATACAAAGGAACGAATCGCACAAAGCCGGAAGGTAAGAACGGGGAGGGCGGAAAGTGACGGAGATTTCGATTTCGGTTCGTACCCTAGTGGAATTTTTGTTAAGAAACGGTGACATAGACAATACCAAAGGCGGCCGCAGCAGTGTGGATGCCATGCTGGCGGGAAGCCGGATTCATAAAAAACTGCAGAAGGCGGCGGGAAGCGATTACGAAGCGGAGGTGCCGCTCAGTCTGGTTGTTCCGTTTGAAGATTTTACCCTGCGGCTGGACGGCCGTGCGGACGGAATCATTACGAAGAAGTCCGGTGTTACCGTGGATGAAATCAAGGGAACGTACCGTGATGTGGCACTGCTTACAAAACCGGATCCTCTGCATCTTGCACAGGCCATGTGCTATGCGTACATGATTACCGTCAGGGATCATCTTGAGAGCATCCGCGTGCAGGTAACCTACTGCAACATTGAAACCGAGGCGGTACGCCGCTTTAAGGAAACCGTCACAAGGGAGGAAATCACGAAGTGGTTTACGGCCCTTTTGAAGGAATATGAAAAATGGGGACTGCTGGAAGTAAAATGGCAGAGAATCCGCAACGAAAGCATTGCAACGATGGAGTTTCCCTTCCCTTACCGCAAGGGGCAGAAGAAACTGACCGAGCAGTGTAAAAAAGCTTATGAGACGAACCGGTTTCTGTTTTTGGAAGCGCCCACCGGCTGCGGCAAAACCATTACCACGCTTTATCCTGCCGTTGAAGTCATGGGCGGTGGCGGTGCGTCGAAGATTTTTTATTTAACGGCAAAAACGATTACAAGAACCGTGGCAGCGGACACACTGCAGATTTTAAGGCGGAACGCCGTTCGCATCAAAAGCATTGTACTTACCGCGAAGGAGAAAATCTGTGTCTTAAAAGAACCGGAATGCAATCCGACGGCCTGCAGAAGGGCAAAGGGGCATTTTGACCGGATCAATGACTGTCTGTATGCCTGCCTGACATCCGAAGAAGAATTGAGCCGCGAAATCATCGTGCGTTATGCAGAGGAATTCTGCGTCTGCCCCTTTGAATTAAGCCTGGATTTAAGCCTTTTTGCGGATGTGATTATCTGTGATTACAATTACCTCTACGATCCGCATGTGTATCTTCGAAGATTCTTTGCGGATGCGAATTCGGAGGATTATCTTTTCCTGACCGACGAGGCCCATAACCTTGTGGATCGCGCCAGAGACATGTATTCCGCTACGCTGACGAAAGAAGAGATGGGAGCGCTGGCATCCTATCTGGAGGCGGAGTGTTTAGGAGAAAACAAATCTCCGATTCCGCTTCGCTACGCGCGCCCGATCATCGAATCCCTACGGGAATGTGAGAAATCCTTCCTTTCCGTAAAACGAAAATGTGACGCGGGCTTTTACGTTTATGAGGATACCGATGAGTTTTCTCCGCAGCTTCGCGCCTTAAGCCGTTTTGCAAGCACGGTGCAGAAGTTTCTCGAAGAAGAGGAAAAAAGAGGCGGCGATGTCAGAAAAGCGATTCTGAATTATTATTTTACGGTGAATCATTTCCGCGACATGTGGGAACTGATGGGCGATGAATACAGACTCTATGCCGAACTGAACGGGGAAGGGACCCTTTCGGTGAAACTTCTGTGCATGGATCCGGGACGGCTGCTTCGCGCCTGCCATATGCGCGGCAGGGGTGGTGTTCTGTTCTCCGCGACCCTTTCTCCGATGGATTATTACAAGGATCTTTTGGGCGGAAGGAGGGAGGATCCGGCAATTACGGCGGAATCGATTTTTTCGAAAGATAACCGCGTCATTCTGGTCGCGAAAGATGTCACAAGCCGTTATGACGACAGAACGAAAGAGAATTACGAGCTGATTGCCGGATATATTTATAAAAGCGTGAGGGCGCATACGGGCAATTACATGGCATTTTTCCCGTCCTTTGATTTTGCGCAGAGAGTGTACGATGCCCTGCATGAAAAATATGCGCCGATTCTTTTCGATATCGTGATGCAAAAAGAGAATATGTCGGAAGAAGAGAGGGAAGCCTTTCTGGCAAAATTCAGAAAAACAAAGAATGAATCTTCCCCGGAGAGTAAAAAAAGCCGTACAAAGTCCATGCAGACGAAGGCCGTATCAAATCAGACCGCGCTGACCAAGGGATTATCCGGCATGAAAACCATCCCCGGCCATTTTGAACAAAGCCTGGTGGGCTTTTGTGTCATGGGAGGGATTTTTTCCGAAGGCATCGATTTGACCGGCGAAGAATTAATCGGCGTTATCGTTGCGGGTGGCGGGATTCCGTATCTGACCCGTGACCGGGAACTGATGCGCTCGTATTTTGACAAAGATTCCGGAAAGGGCTTTGAATACGCCTATATGATACCGGGTCTTAACAAGGTGTTGCAGTCCGCGGGACGACTGATTCGTACCGACTCCGACACCGGATGCATTCTGTATCTGGAAAAGCGTTTCCGCAGACCGGAATATGAATGCATGTTTCCGAAGCATATGAAACCGGAGGAAGAAGTCAGCCTGGCAACGGTAACGAAGCATATAGCGGATTTCTGGAGCAGTTCCGGATCTCATAGAGAATAAAACTTGGAGGTTTTACACAATGTGGGCTTATGAAAGCGTATTCTATCAAATCTATCCTCTGGGGTTTGCCGGTGCACCCTTTGAGAACGACGGTGTTTTGGAGCACCGTATCTTAAAGGTCATCGACTGGATTCCTCACATGAAAAAACTCGGCATCAATGCCATCTATTTTTCACCGGTGTTCGAATCCGACACGCACGGCTACAATACCAGGGATTATACAAAGATTGACGTAAGACTTGGCACAAACGAAGATTTTAAAAAGGTGTGCGACGCACTCCACAAAGAGGGCATCCGTGTGGTTCTGGACGGCGTCTTCAACCATGTGGGCCGCGGATTCTGGGCATTTCAGGATGTTTTGAAAAACAGAGAGTCTTCCCCCTATGTCGGATGGTTCAACCGGATTGCTTTTGACGGCAATTCCAACTACAACGACGGTCTTTGGTACGAAGGCTGGGAAGGCAATTACGATCTGGTAAAACTGAATCTTCACAATGAGGACGTGATTCAGCATATTTTCCATGCCGTAGAGGGCTGGATTAATGAATTTGACATCGACGGTATCCGCCTCGATGTGGCTTACTGCCTCGATTACGGCTTCTTAAACCGTCTGCGCGGATTCTGCGATTCCAAGAAGGAGGATTTCTTTTTACTCGGCGAGGTTCTTCACGGGGAATACGGAAGAATGTTAAACGAGATGAATATCCACTCGGTAACCAATTATCAGTGCTACAAGGGAATTCATTCCGCTTTCAATTCCGAAAACATGTTTGAAATCATCCATTCCCTGCTCAGGCTGTTCGAAGACCAGCCCTGGGCTGTGGCACGCGGAGCTCATCTTTTAAGCTTCGCGGACAATCATGACGTTACAAGAATCGCAAGCATCATTCAGAATCCGAACTGTCTGCCTCTGGTATATGCAATGGTATTCGGCATGCCGGGTATTCCCTGCGTTTACTACGGTTCCGAGTGGGGCACAAAAGCGGACAAGTCCCAGGGCGATCCGGCGCTTCGTCCCTGCTTCGATAAACCGGAGTGGAACGAACTGACCGATTTTATCGCAAAACTCACTGTGGCGAAAGAAGGCAGCGAAGCCTTAAATTACGGCGGCTTCAGAAGTGTGGTGCTGACCAATAAACAGTGCATTTTCGAAAGAAAAAGCGAGCACGAGAGAGTGCTGGTAGCCATCAACATGGATTCCAATGATTATACGGCGCATTTTGATGCGGGCTGCGGCATGGCGGTGGATTTAATCACCGGCGAAAACTTCGATTTCGGCGGCGGAAGCCTGCTTCCCGCATACAGCGCTAAATTTTTAAAGTGTGAAAGATAAAATTGATGCCCAACCAAAGAACGAAAACCTCTCCGACCGGATCCTTTTTGCCTGCGGTTATGTTTTAATCTGCCTTGTTTTATCGGGCGTTTTCGGGCTTGTCGTTCTGCTCGGGGCACTGGCGGCGCTTGCGATTTTCCTGGCGGTGCTTTTCGGAATGGCCTTATTCTTCGGCGGACTGATTCTGACGGGAGTAGGGCTTGTTCATTTTATTTCCATGCCGAGAGGCTCCTTTATCAATCTGGGCGGCGGGATGATTCTTGCCGTAACGGGGGTGCTGACGGAACTTTTCCTGTTCTGGGCGGCCCTGGATGCCGTCCCCTGGATCGTCGGGAAAATCCGCAAAAGAAAGCCGCACGTGATGGCGAAGGATATCCGCAGACTCTGCGGAAAGGTGCTTCGGACCGGAGTGATTCTCGGTGTCATCGGAATCGTCTTTATTATCATCGGTCTGCTTTCGGGCGGTGCCACGGATATCCGCAAACGAACCGTGCTTGCCTACCGGGAGACCATGGATGCCATTGAGGATACCGTGCGCGTGATGCCGTTTTCAAAGAGCGTTCAGAACATGAATCTGTTATCCTTTGACTACCGGGACAAAATGCTTCAGGTAAGTCTTAACGATTACTACGATCTATACGACGGAAGCAGGGAATATACCGTGGTGGCACCCGGAGGTGCCGTAAAAAACATAAAGGTCAGCTCTTTAAGCGGAGTGTTCAGCATTCTGCCGAACGAAGCGGACGAATTTGCCGTACAAAGCTTCGAAAGCGGGGATTATCAGGTCTTTGTGGAGGACGGAACACTGATTGTGGATGTCTATCCCTATCTGCATACCGCCAGGGAAGGGGATCCGCCTCAGGTGATGCTGTTTGTCCCGAAGGATGTGTATCTTGAATCCTTCGAAGTTTACTGTTCCGGACGGGCACTTGTTTCCACTGCCGATCTGCGGGGGAAGGAGGCATTTGTATTTTTCCCGATGGGAGAAGCGCTTTTCATCGACCGGATGGATTTCGACGAAGTACATATTCAGAGCGGCCTCGGGAATCTGACGGTGGAACACTTAAATGCCGGAACCGTTTACGCAGATGCCGGAAGCGGTGAGATGGTTTTAAAAAATGTA
The DNA here is from genome assembly GCA_002494135.1 of Lachnospiraceae bacterium UBA7027. Classification (GTDB taxonomy): domain Bacteria; phylum Bacillota; class Clostridia; order Lachnospirales; family Lachnospiraceae; genus UBA3766. The sequence continues at coordinate 5,092 of DLBG01000033.1, read as the reverse complement.
TCGGCGAAAGACCTTCACGCAACGGAGAGCTCCGGAAAACTGCAGCTTCTCGGTACCGTTTTAAACAATATCGATATCCGCTGCGGAATGGGAGAAGTGGAGATTGCGTTTGAGAATGAATCATCCGGTGATTCGCCGGGTGAGAAGAATCCGCTCTCGGACTTCGGTCTTTCCTTAAAAGGAACGCCCCGGAAGCTTACAATCGGTGATACAGACTATAAAGGAAGCCCCCTGTTTTACTCAAAAGAAGGCAGTACATCCAAAATGATTTCCGTAGATACCAGACTCGGAAGAATAAAGATTCGCTAAAAACCACGTAAGATTGACAAACTACGGGGTTTTCGCTATATTTATAAGTGCGTAATTGCGCCATGTACGCGCATCGGCGGGATATTCGAAACCGTTCAGATTTAAAATCGTATACCCCGGTGAGGCATTTTACTTTGCGAAACCGTGGACGATGTAATCATATAACCGAAGAAACGGCAGGAATAAAATAAAAAGGAAACAGGAGTTAGAAGCAGGAAATGAGTAAGGAACTCGCAAAAACTTACGATCCTCACGGACTGGAGGACAGATTATACGCAAAGTGGCTGGAGAAGAAATACTTCCATGCCGAAGTGGATGAAAGCAAAAAACCTTTTACCATCGTGATTCCCCCTCCCAATATTACGGGACAGCTTCACATGGGACACGCACTTGACAATACAATGCAGGATATCCTCATTCGTTTTAAGAGAATGCAGGGATACAATACCCTCTGGCAGCCGGGAACGGACCATGCTTCCATCGCTACCGAGGTAAAAATCATCGAAACCTTAAAAGCACAGGGAATCGACAAGCATGACTTAGGCCGCGAGAAATTTTTGGAGCGCGCCTGGGACTGGAAGAAAGAGTACGGCGGACGCATCATCAGCCAGCTTAAGAAAATGGGCTCTTCCTGCGACTGGGACAGAGAGCGCTTTACAATGGACGAAGGCTGCAACAAGGCCGTTACCGAAGTCTTCTGCAAAATGCATGAAAAAGGCTGGATTTACAAGGGCGCAAGAATCATCAACTGGTGCCCGGTCTGCAACACCTCCATCTCCGATGCGGAAGTGGAATACGAGGAGCAGGCAGGCCATTTCTGGCACATCAAATATAAAATCGTCGGCGAAGACAATTATATCGAGTTTGCAACCACCCGTCCCGAAACCATGCTCGGAGACAGCGCGGTAGCGGTAAACCCCGAAGACGAAAGATACAAAGATCTGGTAGGAAAGAAAGTCATCCTTCCTTTTGTGGACCGCGAAATTCCCATTATCGCAGATCCTTATGTTGATATGGAGTTCGGTACCGGTGTCGTAAAGATTACTCCGGCTCATGACCCGAACGACTTTCTGGTAGGCCAGCGCTGCAATCTGCCTGTCATCAACATCATGAACGACGATGCCACCATCAATGAAAACGGCGGCAAGTTTGCAGGCATGGACCGCTATGAAGCCCGTGAACAGATTGTAAAAGAACTCGACGAAATGGGTCTTTTGGTTTCCATCGAAGACTATTCCCATAACGTAGGAACCCATGACCGCTGCAAGACAACGGTAGAACCGCTTGTAAAACAGCAGTGGTTCGTGAAAATGGATGAGCTGATCAAACCCGCGGTAAAGGCGGTAAAAGAGGGCGAAATCAAACTGGTTCCGGAAAGAATGGAGAAGACCTATTTTAACTGGACCGACAATATCAAAGACTGGTGTATTTCCAGACAGCTCTGGTGGGGCCACAGAATCCCTGCTTATTACTGTGACGAATGCGGTGAGATTGTGGTTGCAAAGGAAGCTCCCACCGTCTGCCCGAAGTGCGGATGCACCCATCTGACACAGGATCCGGATACTCTGGATACCTGGTTTTCGTCTGCACTCTGGCCGTTCTCCACGCTTGGCTGGCCCGAGAAGACAAAAGATCTTGCATATTTCTATCCGACCGATGTTCTGGTTACCGGATATGATATTATTTTCTTCTGGGTAATCCGTATGATTTTCTCCGGATACGAGCAGATGGGTGATAAGCCGTTCAAGACCGTATTATTCCACGGTCTGGTTCGTGATTCCCAGGGACGTAAAATGAGCAAATCCCTCGGTAACGGCATCGATCCGCTGGAGATTATCGACAAGTACGGTGCGGACGCTTTGAGACTTACCCTGATTACCGGAAACGCACCCGGAAACGATATGCGTTTCTATTACGAAAGAGTGGAAGCAAACCGCAACTTCTGCAACAAAATCTGGAACGCTTCCCGCTTCATTATGATGAACATGGAAGGAAAGGAAGTAACTTCTCCGGCAGCAGGCGATTTGGAGCCGGTTGACAAATGGATCCTTTCAAAGTGCAACCGTGTCATTAAGGAAGTTACCGACAATATGGAGAATTACGAGCTCGGTATCGCGGTACAGAAGGTATACGATTTTATCTGGGACGAACTGTGCGACTGGTATATCGAGATGGTAAAACCCAGACTCTGGGCGAAGGAAGAAGATGCAAAGGCATCCCAGAATGCGGCTCTTTGGACACTAAAGACCGTTTTGATCGATGCGCTCAAACTTCTGCATCCTTATATGCCTTTTATTACCGAGGAAATTTTCTGTACCCTGCAGGAGGAAGAAGAGTCCATTATGATTTCCAAATGGCCCGAATTCTCCGCGGACAGAGATTTTGCAAAGGAAGAAAAAGAAATTGAAATCATGAAGGAAGCCGTAAGAGGCATCCGTAACGTGCGTACCGGCATGAACGTTCCGCCTTCGAAGAAGGCCGCGGTTTACGTGGTCAGCGACAAGGCTGAGATGAGAAGTATTTTCGAAGACGGTAAGCTCTTCTTCGCAAGTCTTGCATCCGCTTCCGAGGTAAACGTTCAGGCAGATAAAACCGGCATCGGCGAGGATGCGGTATCCGTTGTAATTGCGAATGCAAACATTTACATTCCTCTTGCGGAACTCGTAGACCTTGCGGCAGAGAAAGAAAGACTGTTAAAAGAGAAGAAGCGCCTTGAGGGCGAACTTGCGAGAGTAAACGGCATGTTAAACAATGAGCGTTTCATCAGCAAGGCACCCGAAGCAAAGATTGCCGAAGAAAGGGCGAAACTCGAGAAATACACGCAGATGATGGAACAGGTTTGCGAGCGTTTAAATGCGCTCGGATAATCTGGGGAAGGGAAAGAAATGATTGATTTTGAAACAGAATTAAAGAAATTCCATCCCAGCCTGGAAGTGCAGGATACGGAAGACGCAATCGAAAAGCACGATCTTGCGGACATGATTGATTTAATCGTGAAAACGGTAAAAGAAGGCGAAGAGAAAACCGCCGAATCGGAATAGTGGATTAGGGAATAGAGGATTAGAATGAACTGTTACAAGTGTGGCTGTGCTTTATCCGAGAAGGATTTCTGTACCGGCTGCGGAGCGGATGTAGGGACCTACAAGAAACTGATTTATTTATCCAATCAGTATTATAACGAAGGTTTGGAACGCGCGAAGGTCAGGGATTTAACCGGAGCAAAAGAAAAGTTACGCCAGTGTCTGAAATTAAATAAAGTAAATACCCAGGCAAGGAACCTTTTGGGACTGGTATATTTTGAACTCGGTGAACTCGTGGAAGCCCTTACGGAATGGGTTATTTCCACCACTTATCAGCCGGATAAAAATATCGCAACGGACTACATCAGTATCGTCCAGGCGAATCCGACGGCACTTGAGAGCATCAATACGACGATTCACAAATATAATCTGGCCCTTGCCTCCTGTAACCAGGGAAGCGTGGATATGGCCAAAATCCAGCTTCGCAAGGTGGTAAACGTCAATCCCAAACTGTTAAAAGCCCGCCAGCTTCTGGCACTTTTGTATATCCGCGAGGAAGACTGGGAGAAGGCCAGAAGGGAACTGGAACCCTGCCGTAAAATCGACATCGGTAATATTTTAACCAACCATCTTCTTCACGAAGTAAACGAAATGCTCGGAGTGGATGACGGCAGAACCGTGAAGCACAAGGAGAAAGAAACCGGCAATGCCGTTTATCTGCAGAGCGGTAACGATACCATCATCCAGCCGAAAATCACCAGAGAGCCGAAAGGATTCGGACTGTTCTTAAACATTGCAGTCGGTCTTCTTATCGGTCTTGCCATCGGATGGTTCCTGCTCGGTCCGATCCGTATGAAGATTGCGGACAGTTCCGTGGAGAAGGAACTGCAGGCCGTTCGTGACGAACTGGCAGCGAAAACCGTTTCTCTGGACGAACTGCAGGTGGAATACGACAAACTGAATGCCAGACAGGAAGAAACGGCTGCAAAACTCAGCACGTACGAAGATTCCGACGGAGAGAACAGTGCGGTCAAGAACCTGATGCTTGCGCAGATTGAATATGACAAAGGTGAGTCCCGCGATCCCATGGTGATTGCCGGATATCTTGCCAACATCGACGAGGACTATGTCGAGCAGCAGGCTACGGAAGAATTCAAAACGATGTTTGAACTGATGATGTCATCCGTAGGCGGAACCGTTGCGCAGGATTTCTTCAATGCCGGACGCGAAGCCGAACAGATTATGGACTACACCACCGCAATCGAAAATTACAAGAAAGCGGTATTCTTTGATATCGAAAACGGGGAGGCATTGTTCGCACTGGCCAATGCATATCGCCAGAACGGGGACAAGGCCAACGCGAAAGAAACATTCACGCTGGTTGTGGAACGATTCCCGGAATCCGAAAATGCCGCACGCGCAAGGTCGTTTTTGGAGGCACTCGGCGATTGACATTTCTTGAAAAAGTTGTTGACAGTGGTACTTGTTCTATCATATAATGTCTATCGTTGACGACGTTTTTACGCCGATTGTGTCCGTAGCTCAGCTGGATAGAGCAACGGCCTTCTAAGCCGTGGGACGCGTGTTCGAGTCACGCCGGGCGCGCCATATGAAATCAACAAAGTCTCGTCAATCGACGGGACTTTTTCCGTTTTGTGGGGCATTTAGTGGGGCATTAACAGAAAAATTCTATGGAAAGAATGAACAAGTAAGACATATACGAATGCAAGGTATAACTCATCCTGGAAAGTATCCGGCTGATA
>DLBG01000121.1 GCA_002494135.1 Lachnospiraceae bacterium UBA7027 | reverse complement strand
GAAATCGGAAGACCGAATAAAAGCGCTCTTAATCCGTACAGGAAAGTCTCGAGGAAAAGCATTTTCTTAAAACAGAAATTAGTCATTCCGATTGATTTAAACATAGCAAATTCTTTTCGTCTTAAATGAACTCCCGTCGTGATCGTGTTTACGATATTTGCAATTACGATCAGTGAAATAAGGACTATAAAGCCGTACATTACGGTCTTTATCAGTGTCATCAGGGTTTTCATTATGATAAGACTGTCTTCGATATCGGAAGAGTAGGTATTGGTATAGCCGTCGTAAGTCAGAAGATCCGATATTTTCGAATGCACCTCTTCATGATTTTTACATTTGATTCCGTATACACAGGTAAGGTCTTTTTCATCCACATTTTTAACGTATTCTCGGTCCATGATTGAGGAAGGTACGTAAACCGAAATGCTTCCTTTGGGGGAAAGTCTGTATTCTTCAATGCTTTTGTCCCAGCTTACAAAATCCGAAATTATGACTCCGGGCGGATTGCCCACGGCTTTATCATAAAAGAGTTTCTGACCCAGAATTTTGTCATTAAAGACATCTTTTCTTGAAGGTTTATGCGTGTAATTGTTCAGCAAAAGACCGTGAAGCTCGTCGCCGAAATATTTTGTATGATCAATGCCGTTTTTCTTGCAAATCTTTATAAAATCCTCATCCTCGAGAGGAATCACCCAGATATCGTATGTTTTGTCAAAAAGATGCCGGTAGTCTCTGGTCAGAAATTCCGGGTTTCTGATTGCGGTATCGGGGATTTCACGATCGTTTCCGTTTTCATCCTTCGGATTGAAATTATAGGTAATCATTTCTGCGACAAACACCTTTTCCACACCTTCGATTTTTAAAATATCCTCTTTTAACTTTTCGCGTTCGTTAAGAGACGCGGAAGCGAAGACCTGGAAAGGGATTTCGATTTCATAAGCGTTTTCTTTATGAAACAGTTCCACCAGATACATAACACTGATTAATAAAATAATCGAAACAGCCATGGAAGCGGTTATTACCACGCCCTTTGCCCCGTTTCTTTTTATATTCTTGGAAGCCAGTTCGCCTTCGTATCCGAAGATTAGTTTTACAAAGGGAAGAACTTTCAGTTTCCACGCGCGAAGCCTGACGGTACTGCTTTGCCGGATTGCTTCGATTGCCGTGATACGGCTTGCCTTTAAGGCAGGGATAAAGGAAGAAATAAAAATGGTCAGTACAGAAAAGAAAAGCACGGCAAGAACGATGACGGGATGGGTTTTTACGGGGATGTGTCCCATCACGGAAGTGTTGATTCCGTAAAGCATTTTGGAATTCAGAATTAGAGATCCCGTAAAATGCAGTGTGACCGCACAGCCGAGTATTCCGAATAAATAGCCGAGAGGAATGCCTATGATTCCGAGAAGGAAACCTTCGTAATATACGCTTGCTTTTTTCTGCCGTCCGGTTGCACCGACGCTTGAGAGCATTCCGAGATATTTCATTCGCTCTGTAAGAGACATTGCAAAAGCGTTGTAAATCATAATCGAAGAAGCGATGATGATGATTACAAGCGCAGTTGCCAAAAGCTTGTAGATTGAGTTTACCGGATTGGAAGGGATGTTTTTGACGAATAAAGTCATCAGGTATTCCGTATTGATTTCATTCAGGGAAAGACCACAGGAAGCGGCGATGTCTCTTAAGGTATTTACCGAGTTTCTGTCGGGGTTTTTCAGTGTAATATAGACCTGGTTTTTTTCGGGAAATCCGTCCGTTCCGCGTAAAATGTCAAAGGATTTTGTGGGTTCGTTATGATGAAGAATCGCTGTGACAGTGCATGTTTCATCACTTAAGACACAGAATTCTTCGGCTGATTTGTAATTGCCTGCATAGTATACAAGTTCATCGCCTTCGTAACCGTAGCGGTATCCCTGATGAAAAGAAAAAGTATCGCCGGGATGTACATCGAGACGGTTGACTTTTAAAAATTCTTCCTCGACGGCAATCTCACCTGCATTTTCCGGCAGTCGTCCCTCATATTCGCAGGTTACCATCTGGGAAAGATTATCGGAATTTCCGTGATAAATATTTCCGGTTCGGAATCTTTTTTCGGAGCCGGCGTCAATATAAAAACCTGTTTTCTCATTGTCGGTATCACAGACTCCGACAAATTCAAGCAGTGAATCTTTTTTTAGTTTATTGTAATCCTCCTCGGTCAGATTTTTAAAATTGGCATGATATTTTCCCTCGGCATAAAGCGTAACCTCGCCCGTGAACATAAATGCCGAATAAACACCGGTTAACATTGCTGTAATAAGAGCGGTTGATGCAACGATTCCGAATATTGTGACAATGGTTCTTTTGAGATTGGATTTTAAATGCTGCAAAGTTAGTTTCATTATGATATTCATCGGTTTCTGGCCTCATCTTTCGTAATCTGCCCGTCTTCAATGGTAATTACCCTGTCTGCACTTAATGCAATACGTTCATCGTGAGTGATAATGATAACCGTCTGATTGTTTTCACGGTTAAATTTTCTGAGCAGTGAAATGATTTCCTTACTGTTTTTGGAATCCAGGTTACCTGTGGGTTCATCGGCTAAAAGAAGTGCTGGATGATTAATCAGTGCCCTGCCGATGGAAACTCTCTGCTGTTGTCCGCCGGACAACTGGTTCGGAAGGTGTTTCAGTCTGTCATTCAGTCCGAGTTTCTCTACAAGTGATTTTAAAAGTTTTTTATCTGGTTTCTTTCCGTCTAACAGAATCGGAAGAGTCATGTTTTCTTCCACATTTAATATGGGAATCAGATTGTAAAACTGATAAATGAGTCCGATTTGTCTTCTTCTGAAAATCGCAAGATTGTTTTCGTTTAGCTTTCCGATATCCGTTCCCGAAATGATTACTTCGCCGGATGTGGGTGTGTCTACACCGCCGAGTATGTGTAAAAGAGTGGATTTGCCGCTTCCGGAAGGACCGACGATGGCAACGAACTCGCCCTGTTCGACATCAAAGGAAACATCTTTTAAGGCTTCGACTTTGGTTTCGCCTTTTCCGTATTCTTTACACAGATTTTTGATTTCAAGTATTTTCATTATGTGCTCCCTTCGCTTGATAAAAAAACAATTCCGGTATTCGCATTTTCCCTTTTATAAAATCATCATAAAAAGGCTGTCTTACAAACAGGTGACTTTTATATTACAGTTTTGTAATAATTCGGATACAAAGCATACTGTTCTCTTGTTGATGAATACAATTTATGATAGAATGACCTCGTTAATCGAATAAAGAAAGAAATACGGTGCCGGCGTCCGGGATATTGGGACAAGGGTTAAAAGGAAAACAGGTGAAAAACCTGTGCGAACTCGTCACTGTAAGCAGGGAGTGGGTTATCGATGATGTCACTGGGAAACCGGGAAGGCAGATAATTCGCATTGATCTGAGAGCCAGGAGACCTGCCGTGTTTCGGTACGGAAACGAGAAACGTTTCGGATCACGAGTAATTGATCGTACTGTATTTGGGACAATGCCATGACGAAAGAAATCGGCAGTGTCCGGTTTTGGTGTATTTCACACTTTGGTTCGGTAAATTACTCATTTTGCGCAAACCGCGTGAAGTGAGTTTTTTTATGCTTTCATCGAAAGGAATACTTCGGGGCAGTACGAAGGAAGCCGGTATGAAAGCAAAAAAGGCGGGATTTTTTCGCCGAATAAAGTTTCAGGGAGGAAATAAGAAATGAAAAAGAAATTACTGCTGTCGGCAGCACTTCTCGGTGCGGCCATGCTTCTTGCGGGATGTGCGACAAAGCCGTCAACGGCTGCATCCGAGGAGAAGGCAAAAAAATGTGCGGATTTGATTGATTCAATCTACGTACAGGAGTGGACGGAAGAAACCGATGATCTTTGCAGACAGGCGAAAGAAGCCTGGGACGCATTGACGGATGAGGAAAAGGAAATGGTGGAAGGCGAAAATGCGGATCCCGATTATTTCGGAAGAGATACCGGAGATGCATCTTTGGATGACCCCAGAAATGCAGATGGAATCGGCGAAAACGAAATCCTTGTAGTAAGCTTCGGTACTTCTTTTAATGAAAGCCGTGCAAAAGATATCGGCGGTGTGGAAGCAGCCATTGAGGCAGCCAATCCGGACTGGAGTGTCAGAAGAGCGTTTACCGCACAGATTATCATCAACCACATTCAGGCAAGAGACGGCGTGAAAATCGACAACATGGAACAGGCGCTTGCACGTGCCGTGGATAACGGGGTAAAAAACCTTATCGTTCAGCCTACCCACCTGATGCATGGTGCCGAATATGATGAACTGAGGGAAGCTTTAAGCAAATACGTGGACAAGTTCGACACTGTTGTGGTGGCGGAACCTCTTTTGGGTGAGGTTGGCAAGGATGCAACCGTAATCAACGAGGACAAGAAGATTGTAGCCCAGGCTGTAGTGGAAGAGGCTGTAAAATCCGCAGGATTTTCTTCTGTGGATGATGCTGACAAACAGGGCGCGGCAATTGTTTTAATGGGTCACGGAACCGCTCATACCGCAAAGGTAAGTTATTCCCAGATGGCAACCCAGATGAAGAACCTCGGCTATAAGAACGTATTTGTCGGTACCGTAGAGGGTGAGCCGGAAGAAACCGCATGCGAGAATATCATTGAAGAAGTGAAAAAAGCCGGGTATACCAAAGTTTATCTTCGTCCTTTAATGGTTGTAGCAGGCGATCATGCAAACAACGATATGGCGGGAGATGAGGAAGATTCCTGGAAGAGCATGTTTATGGATGACGGAGCTTTCGAGGAAGTAAACTGCCAGGTCGAGGGACTTGGAAGAATCGATGCTGTTCAGAAACTTTATGTAGAGCATACGAAGAATGCAAAAGAAGGCGGAATCAATGCAGAGGATGATTCCAAACCCGAAACCGTTGCGTTAAAAGACGGAACCTACTCCGTTAAGTTTACGACCGACAGTTCCATGTTTAAGGTAAATGAGGCAAATAAAGATCTGGGAGAACTGACCGTAAAGGACGGCAAAATGATTCTTCACGTCAGTCTTCAGTCCAAGAAAATCTTAAATCTTTATCCCGGACTTGCCGAGGATGCCAAAAAAGACGGTGCGGTTTTACTGGAGCCCACCACGGACACCGTAACGTATGAAGACGGTCTGACCGAGGAGGTATACGGATTCGATATTCCCGTGCCTGCCCTGGATGAGGAATTTGATCTTGCCTTAATCGGAACCAAGGGAGTATGGTACGACCATAGAGTTTGCGTAACCCTGGCAGAATAGGTATAATTAATTCATGGGGAACAAAAAGTTTAAAAAAGCTTTTAAATATCTGTTTTTACTGATTTTATGTATATTCGTAACCTCCTGCAAAATGCAGGGGGTTACTTCTTCTGTTGCCGGATCTGAGATTCTTTCGGAAGGACAGGCACTTCCCTACAGTGAATACTATGATATCAAATTTGAAGGCGGCAGCGGAAAGGCTTACATTGAATCTCCCGTGAAAGTGACTTTCGGGGAAGATGTCATTACCGCACAATTTGTCTGGAGCAGCCCCAACTATGATTATATGATTGTGGACGGTGTTCGTTACGACAACGAAACGCCCGGTGAAAATTCGACATTTACCGTTGTGATTCCGGGTGTGGAAGAGCCGCTTACGGTAATCGGTGATACCACTGCCATGAGCACACCCCATGAAATCGAGTACACCATCACCTTCCTTGAAATGAGCGAACCCCCCAAAGAACAGGGTTCTGGGGAGGATGGTCCGAATCCGAAAAAAGCCGGCGGTTCATTTGTTAACAGTGGCGATTTTGATGAAATTACAATCTTTGGTCAGACACCGAAGGGCGAGATGAAACTTTCCTATGCCACGGGGTACCGGGTTGAAGAGTACGAAGATTTCCATCTGATCCAGATTAAAAACGCCGGTAATTTCATTCTTCTCAAAGAAGGGAAAAAAGCACCCGCAAACCTTCCGAAAGATGTTACGGTTCTTCAAAAGCCAATAAATAAAACCTATCTGGCGTCTTCTTCCGTGATGGATTACATTCGCCAGATCGGGGCAATGGACCGTATTCGTATGTCAGGCACCAAGGCAGAGGACTGGTATATCAGGGAAGCGGCGGATGCAATGAGGCGGGGCGATATCCTTTATGCCGGAAAATACAGGACACCGGACTATGAAAAAATCTTAAGCGAAGGCTGTGACTTAGCCATTGAGAATACCATGATTTATCATAATCCGGAAGTAAAGGAAAAGCTGGAGGAACTCGGAATTCCGGTGATGGTGGAGACCTCCAGTTACGAAAGCCATCCGCTCGGGAGACTGGAATGGATTAAACTCTACGGTCTTTTATACGATAAAGAGGCGGAAGCGGAATCGTACTACAAGGAACGGATGAATGCACTGGAACCGATTCTTGGGCAGGATAAAACATCCGTTACGGTAGCATTTTTCTATATTACTTCAAGCGGAATGATCAATGTTCGCGTGCGGGGCGATTATATCACGGAAATGATAGAACTCTCCGGCGGAAATTATGTTTGCCCCGAAGGAAAAGCCGATGAGGATTCCGAATCGGACGGACTGATGTCGACGATGAATGTTCAGCCCGAAGATTTTTATCTGGCGTGCAAAGATGCGGATGTGATTATTTACAACAGTACCATCGGCGGAGAAATTCATTCCGTGGATGAACTTTTGAAGAAAAACGAACTCTTTCAGAATTTTAAAGCCGTAAAGAACGGTGAAGTATACTGCACGGAGCGGAATTTCTTCCAGGAAAGTACCGGAATGCCGGATTTTATGGAAGATCTGCATGCGGTATTTACAAAGAATCCAAGGGACTTTAAATACATTATCAAACTGAAATAAGAAAATTTATGAATAAAAAACGTGTTGCAATTGCATTTGTGATTCTTTGTATATTGCTCTTGGTACTGGTGGTTTTAAACCTGTGTATGGGTAGCGTTTTTCTTGCGCCCAAGGCCGTATTTGAGGCATTTCACGCAGGCGATCCGGATGCATTGAATCTTGTGATTATAAGGGATATCCGACTGCCGAGAATTCTCGCGGCAGTGATTCTCGGCGGAGCGCTGGGACTTTCCGGATATCTTTTGCAGACTTTTTTTAACAATCCGATTGTGGGTCCCTTTGTTCTCGGAATTTCGTCCGGGGCAAAGCTTGCGGTTGCCATCGCCTTAATCGGACTTTTATCGGCAGGCGTTCATATTTCGCAGGGCGGAATGATTCTGTCCGCATTCACGGGCGCACTCATTGCCATGGGGTTTGTTCTCTTACTTTCCCTGAAAGTGAAAAATCCGAGCATTCTGGTGGTTTGCGGAATCATGATCGGATATATCTGTTCCGCCGTTACCGATTTTGTCGTAACGTTCGCGGATGATTCCAATATTGTAAATCTTCATAACTGGTCCATGGGCAGTTTCTCGGGCGTGAATCTAAAAGACGTGCGGATTATGGCGATTGTCGTATTTGTCTGTCTCGTTTTTGTATTTTTCCTATCCAAGCCCATCGGAGCATATCGACTGGGCGAAGCGTATGCCGCCAATATGGGTGTTCACGTGAAAGCCTTAAGAGTTGCACTGATTCTGACATCCAGTCTTTTGGCCGGTTGTGTGACGGCATTTGCAGGTCCTATTTCGTTTGTCGGAATTGCAATTCCCCATCTTGTTAAATCACTATGTAAAACTTCGTCGCCGAGAATCATGATTCCCGCCTGTTTTTTAGGCGGCTCCGTTATAACGCTTTTCTGCGACGGAATCGCAAGAACGGTTTTTGCACCGACGGAACTTTCCGTCAGTTCCGTAACGGCAGTCTTTCTTGTACCGGTTGTCATCGTCATGATGTTAAAGAAAAAAACTAAGAGCGGGGTGGCGTGATGAAAGGTTTAAGCAGTGAAAATCTGGCCATCGGATACGATCGCATTTTAATCGATCAAATCTGTCTTTCCGTGAAAGAAGGGGAGATTCTGACTTTAATCGGACCGAACGGGTGCGGGAAATCCACTCTTTTAAAAACTCTTACCGGACAGTTGAAAAAGAAAGGCGGCGTAATTTTCTTAGGGGAAGAAAATCGTGAAAATATCGGGATTAAAGAAACGGCAAAAATGATGTCGATGGTCACCACCGAACGGATACATCCCGAACTTATGACCTGCGCCGAAGTCGTGGAAGCCGGCCGTTATCCTTATACCGGAAACCTCGGAATATTATCCGAAGAAGATACAAAGAAAGTTCGTCTGGCAATGGAAATGACGAATACTCTGGACCTTGCAAACCGTGACTTCATGACTTTAAGTGACGGACAGAAGCAGAGAATTCTGCTCGCGAAAGCCATCTGTCAGGAACCGGAAATCCTGATTCTTGATGAGCCTACGTCGTATCTCGATATCCGATATAAAATCGAAATTCTGATGCAGATTAAAAAACTGGCCAAAGAGCAGAATATGGCTGTAATCATGTCTCTTCACGAACTGGAAATTGCGATGCGTATCTCGGATTATGTTGTGGCACTGGGAGACGGTAAAATTCTCGGAACGGGCAGAGTGGAAGAAATTTTCAAAGAAGAGTTTATCCGGAAATTGTACGGAATCGAAGGAGAAGATATTTCTTTAATCGGAACCGTACCGTGGATGGAAGAGACTAAATCCGGTGATGCGAAAAACTTCTCCGATTCCGGGAAAGAGGCCGTATCCGCGGATTGCTCAAAGCCGGAAGCGAAACCGGAAAAAGAAATGAACCTGCCAAAAGAAACGAAACGGCCTAAAGTCATCATGATACAGGGCACCATGTCCAATGCGGGCAAGAGCATCATTGCCGCGGGACTTTGCCGGATTTTTACCAATGACGGATACCGTGTGGCGCCATTTAAGTCGCAGAATATGGCCTTAAATTCTTATGTTACGGAAGACGGCAAAGAAATGGGACGCGCCCAGGTGGTGCAGGCGGAATGCTGCAAAAGAAAGCCCGATGTGAACATGAATCCGATTCTTTTAAAACCGACGGGCGTGACCGGCTCGCAGGTGATTGTGGGCGGCAAGGTGCAGGGAAACATGTCTGCCGGTGAGTATTTCAGGCAAAAAACATCGTACATTCCGGCAATCATGGAGGCTTTTGAAACGCTTTCCGGGGATGCGGATATCATAGTGGTCGAGGGAGCAGGCTCTCCCGTGGAAATGAATTTAAAGAAGGACGATATCGTCAATATGGGCCTGGCAAAGCTTCTTGACGCATCGGTTCTTCTGGTCGGAGATATCGACAGAGGCGGCATTTTCGCCCAGCTTCTCGGAACGCTTGATCTGCTCGACGAAGAAGAACGAAAACGTGTTAAGGGACTTATTGTAAACAAGTTTCGCGGAGACAAAAGTTTATTCGATTCCGGCGTGGAGTTTCTGAAGGAACGTGGGAAAACCGATGTCCTCGGCGTTGTCCCTTATATGCAGTTAGAGATTGATGACGAGGATTCGCTTGCGGAGAAACTCGGACAGTCAAAGTTAAATCAGAACTGTAAAATCGATGTTTCCGTCATCCGCCTTCCCTATATCTCGAATTTTACGGATTTCTATCCGTTTGCGCAGTTGCCCGAAGTAAGTCTTCGTTTCGTAAACCGGCCCGATGAGATTGGAAATACGGATCTTTTGATTTTGCCCGGAAGCAAGAACACCATCCATGATTTAAAATGGCTGAAAACACATGGGTTCGATGCTCTGATTCGAAATAAGAAAGAGGAAGGCTGTGTAATTCTGGGAATCTGCGGCGGTTTCCAGATGCTCGGAGAAAGTGTGTGGGATCCAGACCATGTGGAGTCTTCGCAAAGCGATTCGGAAACAGGTCTGGGATTGCTTGCAATGAAAACCGTACTCGGAAAAGAAAAGAAGCAGGTGCTTTTTGAGGGAAACATCAAAGGAGCGGCAGATGAGTTGGAGTTATTAAAAGGGATTTCGGTAAACGGGTATGAGATTCATATGGGAGAAACCCTGGCAACCGGCGATATAACGGAATTTACATCCGGACAGACCGGGTATTATTCCGGAAATGTTTACGGAACCTATGTGCATGGATTATTTGACAGCCGCGAGGTTTTAAAAGGATTTGCGCTGGCGCTTGCGAAGAAAAAGAATGTGGAATTAGAGATCGACGAAGTGCTTGATTATGCGGATTACAGGGAAGCACAGTATGAAGCACTCTCGGCGAATCTCCGGGAATCGCTTGATATGGAGAAAATATACAAAATACTGGGACTGAAAACATGACAAAAGAAGAACTGTTTTCTTTAAAAATCGATAAACCGGACCGGGAAATCCATGCACGGATAAAGGCGGATTTTGATGCGCTTGCAAAGCCGATTGACGGAATGGGAGATTTGGAAACCATGCTCTGTGGAATCGGTGCAATGAAAAGACAGGTGCCAAAGAATCTTTCCAAAAAAGTTCTGGTCGTTTTCTGTGCGGATACCGATGTGGTGGAAGAAGGCGTATCGCAGACCGGGAAGAAAGTGACAAGGCAGGTCGCAGAGCTTCTGGGAGAAAAGAAAAGTACGGTTGCGATTCTTACGAAGGATTACCCCGTGGAGATTCTTCCCGTGGATATCGGAATCGACTGCGATGATGAGATTGCGGGAGTATGGAACAGAAAAGTAAAAAAAGGCGCAGGCAATATTGCAAAAGAATCCGCAATGACGCAGGAAGAGGCGTTACGCGCGCTTGAAGCGGGTATGGAAGCGGCAAAATACTGTGTGAAGGAAGGCTATGAAATTGCCGCAACCGGCGAAATGGGAATCGGAAATACCACGACTTCGACAGCCTTTTACTGTGCCGTTACGGGAGAAGATCCCGTAGAAATTACAGGCAGGGGAGCAGGGCTTTCCGATGAAGGACTGAAGAAAAAAACGGAAGTGGTTAAGGCGGCTCTTTCGCTGCATGGATTTGCATGCGGGAAGGAAGCATCCGACAGGGATTCGGTTCTGGGAGCCTTATGCAGCGTCGGAGGACTCGATATTGCCGGTTTAACGGGCTTTTATATCGGCTGTGCCCTGGAACATATCCCGGTTGTCATTGACGGGTTTATTTCGGCCGTCTCGGCTCTTGCCGCGGAGTATCTGGTGCCCGGTACAAAGGAATATATGATTGCGTCGCATAAAGGACGGGAAAGGGGCTGCATGGGATGTTTGCAAAGACTTGGACTGCACCCCGTCATCGACGCAAATATGGCGCTCGGAGAAGGAACGGGAGCGGTGCTTTTGTTTCCGATACTGGATATGATTTTTAATCTGTACCAAAGTGGGACCACTTTCTTGGATGCGTCAATCGGGCAGTATGAAAGGTTTACAAAAGAGTGATTTATTTTATAACAGGCAAACCAAACAGCGGGAAATCCTTAAAGGCGGAGGAACTTGTTTTATCCGTCGGTGACCCGGTCAGAATCTATGTTGCTACAATGCAGGTAAAGGACGATGCCGGCAGGGAAAGAGTGAATAAGCACGTGCGGCAAAGGGAAGGAAAGGGTTTTGAAACCGTAGAGATTCCGTATGGAATGCATAAGCTTTACCCTTATCTGGAAAATGGTTCACAGACGACGGTTCTTCTGGAGGATTTATCCAATCTGGTGGGAAATGAAATGTATGAGAATCCCGAGGGAAAGAAACTGCTTACGGGAAATATACAGGGTAATTTAAAGGCTTTGGAAAATGCCGCGCAGAAACTTGCCGGGAAAATAACAGAAGAACTCTGTGACCTTGCAAAAAAGGTTCACTGCCTGATTATCGTCAGTGCCGAGTATGAAATTTCCGAACAATATGACGAAGAAACGAACACCTATATTTCGATTTTAAATACACTAAATGATAAAGTAAAAAAGATATCAGACAAGGTACTTTCATGAACATATTCCGCTACATGGCTGTATCCTTCAGCCTTTATTCAAGAATACCGATGCCGCGCTTTGCGTGGAAAGAGGAAGACATGGCTCACAGTCTTCTCTTTTTTCCGTGGGTGGGAGCCGTAATCGGCGCCCTGGTGTTCGGGGCGGGTCTTCTTACTTACCGGCTGAATCTGCCTTTCTGGGTATCCGGAATTACGGCTCTTTTAATACCGGTATTGCTGACCGGCGGTTTTCACCTGGACGGCTACATGGATACGAAAGATGCGCTCAGTTCCTATGCTTCGAAAGAAAAGAAACTGGAAATTTTAAAAGATCCGCATGTCGGTTCTTTTGCAGTCATCGGATTGATTACCAGAGTAATACTCTTCGGAACGGCATTATGCCTGATTATGATGTGGGGCGATATCCGGACATTGATTGCAACAGGAATCCTGTTTTTCAACAGCAGAGCGTTAAGCGGTATTCTGGCACTTTGCCTTCCGAAGGCAAAGAAGGACGGTATGCTGGTGAAGGAAACGAAGGGAAGAAATGTCGCAGACATTGTATTTCTTTCGATTCAGCTGGCCATCGGAATTGTGGGAACGGCGGTGTGCGATTCCGGATTTGCAATCGCGGAGATATGCTTTGCGGGCATTTTTATACTGTACTATATTTGTAAGACAAAAAAAGAATTCGGAGGAGTCACCGGAGATACCGCGGGATTCTTTGTGACGGTATTTGAGAGCGATACCTGTGTACTGGTATCGATTATGCTCGGAGTTCTTGGGTTTGTGATGTAGGAGAACGGTTATGGGAAATACCGTAAAATGCCTCATTTTGCGACATGGCAAAACAGAGGCAAATAAACAGAAAAGATATGTCGGTTCGAAAACGGATGTGCCTTTATGTGAAGAAGGCAAAGCGGAAGCATTTGCATTTCGTGAAACTTTACACGAAATTCTTTCAAAATCCGGTTATGAAGGAAATGACAAGGAGAATCTCTATCTTGCCACGAGCCCTATGATTCGCGCGAAAGAAACGGCGTCGATTTTATTTCCGGAAGCGGAAATACATGTGAAGGAAGGCCTTCGGGAAATCAATTTCGGAGAGTTTGAAGGAAAGAACTACAACGAATTGAAAAGCCGCAAGGAGTATAAAGACTGGATTGAAAGCGGAGGAACAATTGCATTCCCGGGCGGAGAGTCGAGAGACGATTTCGGCCAAAGAACACTGGGAGCGTTTTATGAAATTCTTAAACAATCCGGTGACGGAAAAACGGTCGCAATTGTAGCCCACGGCGGAAGCCTTATGGGAATCATGTGCACACTGACAGGGGAAAACTATTATGATTTTATGGTAGGAAATCTGGAAGGATTTCTTCTGTGTTTTGAATTCGAAAATGGAAGCATTACTGATTTATCATACAATCGCATTAACAGTGGCAGTCATTCTTGACAGGATTGTCGGAGATCCGCATTTCCTGCCGCATCCGGTCCGGTTTATCGGTTTTTTGATTGCATTGTTTGAAAAGGGTTTCTTAGAAAAAACGGATGATTCTGCAAATGCAGGAGCCAAATCGGACGGTCCGGACAAGAGAGAGTACACAAAGAAAGAAAGGTCGGAGTTCCGGAAGGGAGTTTTGCTTTGTATCCTTGTGATTCTGATTTCAACGGGGATTGTGGCGGGTTTACTGTATGTCTCCTATCGGATTCATTTTCTTTTTGGGATGGGCGTCGAAGTGATTTTATCCTGCTATTTTCTCGCGGCAAAGAGCCTTTGCGTGGAAAGCAAGAAGGTTTATCAATCATTAAAGAACAATGATTTGGAGGGCGCCAGACGGAATCTGTCCATGATTGTCGGAAGGGATACAAAGGATTTAAACAAAGAGCAGATCATTAAAGCAAGTGTGGAAACCGTTTCGGAGAATACCTCGGACGGCGTGACGGCCCCCTTTTTATTCCTGGCTTTCTTCGGACCCGTGGGCGGTGTCTTTTACAAAGCGGTAAATACAATGGATTCCATGATCGGATATCGCAATGAGAGGTATGAATATTTCGGTAAAACCGCGGCAAAACTGGATGATATTTTAAATTATCTGCCTTCGAGAATCAGCGCGCTTATGATGATTGCTTCCTGTGCATTGCTTCGGATTACTTCAAAGGAATATTTGCCCAAAGAGGCGGCAAGAATCTGGAAGAGGGACAGACGAAAACACAAAAGTCCCAATTCCGCACAAACGGAAAGTGCATGTGCGGGTGCGCTCGGACTGAAGCTGGGCGGAGATCATCTGTACGGCGGAAAGGTCGTAAAAAAGCCTGAAATCGGAGACGGAATCAAAGCGGCGGACACAGAAGATATATTAAGATCGCACCGACTGATGTATGTAACGGAAGATTTAATCTGGCTTTGTTTCGTGATTCTTTCGACCGGAATGATTTTGTTATTTCAACAATAAGGAGAGTGCCTGTGAAACACGGCGGGGATACTTATCAAAAGAATATTCGATATGATTTTTCCGTAAGCCTGAATCCTTTCGTACCAAAGGAGAGGCTTGTTAAGGCCGGCGTGCGCGCCCTTAATGACTCCGGGAGATATCCGGATCCTTACCAGAGAAGAATCAGAACACTGATAGCAAATGACGAAAACGTTTCGCCGGAAAATGTTCTGGCGGGAAACGGGGCATCGGAACTGCTTACAGGTGTAGTACGATATATCAATCCGAAGAGAGGGCTTTTATTTGTGCCCGGGTATTCCGGATATGAGTATGCTCTGGATACAATGGGAAACTGCGAGAAAATGTTTTGCAGGACAAAGGAAAGCAACGGTTTTCTGCCGGATCTTTCGGATTTTGAGAAGGCATTATCGGAAGGAAACATGCCGGAGATGATGTTTCTTTGTGACCCTTGGAATCCTTCCGGCAAACTGTTTTCGAAAGAGGAACGAAATACCTTTTTAAAAAGAGCGGACGCGGAAGGAATATGGGTGGTTCTGGATTTGAGTTTTGAACTGCCCGGAAAAGAAACGGAATCTGCCGCAAATGTGAGTGAAATAATAAAGCGCTATCCGCGGACGGTTGTTTTAAAATCCTATACCAAATTGCTCTCTCTTCCCGGAGTACGCATGGGATATATTGTTGCGCAGAATGGTACGGTGTCTGGAATCCGGGATGTTTTGCCGGAATGGAATCTGTCCGTTCCTGCCGAGTATATTCTGGAAGAAGGACTGAAACTGTCGAAAGACGAAGAGTATTTAAGCCGGTTGCGTTCACGGATTCAGGAGGAGAGAAATTATCTTACGACAGAGCTTACCGGTTTGGGGATGAAGGTATTTGATAGCGATTCCTGTTTTATCTATTTTAAGGCGGAAGAAGAAATTGCAGCGCGCCTTTCAAAGATGGGGATATGGATTCGTGAATATGATTATGCGGAATACCCGGAGGGCTTTTACTACCGGATCGGGATTAAGGAACACGAGGCGAATGCGTACCTGACGGACTGTCTGAAGAAAATGAAACAGGAATGATTTACTTCAGGACGGGAAAAACGGGAATCGCATAACAATGAAAAATACAGGAACCGGAACAAATGGATTGTAAAACATCGGAAGAAAAAATAAACAGTAAATATATGGATGCCTCGCTTATTGAGGCGGAAAGCTTTCGTATCATTTCGGAAATTCTGAATGAAGAAGGGGTTTTACTTCCGTCGGAAAATGAAGCGGTTATCAAAAGATGCATACATACGACGGCGGATTTTGATTATGCAAAAACCCTGATGTTTAGTGAAAATGCCGTATCCGTTCTTATGGATCTGATTCGCAAAGGAGCCGATGTGGTAACCGATACCAATATGGCTCTGACCGGAATCAACAAAAAAGAACTCTTTCAGTACGGCGGAGAGATTCATTGTTTTATGGCAGATGAGGAAGTTGCGAAAGAAGCAAAAGAACGGCATCTGACCAGAGCCTATGTCAGCATGGAGCGTGCAATGCGGATTGCCAAACCGGTGATTTATGTCGTCGGAAATGCTCCGACAGCACTGATTTCACTGATGGAGCAGTACGATCAGTCCGGGTATACGCCGGCATTTATTATCGGTGTTCCGGTTGGCTTCGTAAATGTGGTAGCGGCAAAGGAACTTGTGATTAACAGTGATTTAAATTATATCGTAAATCGCGGTCGGAAAGGCGGAAGCAACGTGGCGGCCGCTATCATGAACGCGGTACTGTACAGGCTCAGAGAACCTGACCAATAAAACCCGGAAAAAGAACAAAAGCAATGTAAGAAAAAGTGGTTGATTTGTGTGTAAAAAATATGGATACAGTACATAACAGTTTGGCACAAATGAATACGGAACAAAGAAAAGGATTCACCACGGGAAGCTGTGCATCCGCTGCAGCCAAAGCGGCTGTCTATATGCTTTTAAGCGGTCGCGACAAAGAGGAAATTGCAATCGAAACTCCCGCAGGAATCCGGTATCAGACTGCGATTCTCGAAATTGAAAAAGGCGAAGAATATGTTTCATGTGCCGTTCGGAAATACTCCGGAGACGATCCGGATGTTACAAACGGAATGTTAATCTATGCCGGGGCAAAATGCCTGCAGGACGGGAACGCACGGGTTTTGATTCAGGGAGGTACCGGTGTCGGAACCGTGACCAGACCGGGTCTTGATCAGCCGGTCGGAAACGCTGCCATCAACTCCGTTCCGCGTAAAATGATTGAAAAAGAAGTCCGTGAAGTAATGGATATTTTTGATTGCAGGGATTCGATTGAAATTACGATTTCCGCGCCGGAGGGAGTGGAAATAGCTGCGAAAACATTTAACCCGCGTCTTGGCATCGAAGGCGGAATCTCCATTATCGGAACGACCGGAATTGTCGAGCCCATGAGTACGAAGGCAATTCTTGATACCATATATGTGGAACTGCGCCAGCAGAAAGAAGAAGGACGGAAATCCGCTGTCATATCGCCCGGAAATTACGGCCGGCAGTTTTTATTTGATCAGTATGGATATGATCTTGATCTTGCCGTAAAGTGCGCCAATTATATCGGAGATACGACGGACATGGTCCGCTCACTCGGTTTTCGGAAGATGCTTTTTGCGGGACATGCGGGAAAACTGGTAAAGGTTGCCGGAGGAATCATGAATACGCATTCGAAGGAAGCAGACTGCCGGATGGAAATTATTGCTTCGGCCGCAATTCGCCATGGTGCATCGAAAGAATCTCTTTCGCGGATTCTGAAATGCTTAAACACCAGGGAAGCGTATGAGATTTTGAAAAAGGAAGGCATAGAAAAAGAGTGTTTTTCCGATCTGGCAAAGCGTGTGCAGTATTATCTGAATAAGCGCGCACAGGGTGAAGTGGATGTGGAATGCATGATTTATATGGCGGAATACGGGCTTTTGGGAATGACCGAAGGCGCCGAAGAAATTCTGAAAGAAGGAAATTAAGATGGTTCATTTTGTGGGGGCGGGACCCGGAGCAGCAGACTTAATCACGGTTCGCGGAAAAGATTTACTGGGAAAAGCAGATGTTGTCATCTATGCCGGAAGTCTGGTTAACCCGGAGCTGCTGAAGTATACAAAAAAAGAGGCCCGGATTTATAACAGTGCAGAAATGACACTGGAGGAAGTACTGGAGGTCATGATAAAAGCAGAGGCGAATCGTCTTGACGTGGTACGACTTCATACCGGAGACCCCAGTATTTACGGTGCGGTGCGCGAACAGATGGATCTTTTGGCGGCCAAAGGAATCGCCTATGATTCCTGTCCCGGAGTCAGTGCATGTTTCGGTGCGGCTGCTTCCCTCAATATGGAATATACGCTTCCGGGGATTTCCCAGACTCTGATTATAACGAGGATGGAGGGACGGACAAAAGTTCCGGTGGGAGAATCCATTGAAAGCCTTTCTTCACACAAGGCTTCCATGGCAATCTATTTAAGCGCCGGAATGTTAAAGGAATTATCGGATAAACTGATGGCGGGCGGATATGATGCCGATACCCCTGCAGCCATCGTATACAAAGCAACCTGGCCGGAAGAGAGAAAAGTATACTGTACCATAGGAACACTGGCACAGGCCGGAGAAAAAGAGGGAATTAAAAATCTTGCGGTGATTTTAATCGGCGATGCCGTATCGCAAAGCGGTTATGACCGCTCCAGGCTCTATGCGCCGGAGTTCACCACGGGATTTCGAAAAGGAACCAAAGATGACTGAGAAAAGAGCAATCTGCTTTACCGAAAAAGGTAAGGAGGTTCTTCAAAAACTGAATGAAAAATATCTTAAGGCCGGCATGACGGAAGCTAAGATTTATGTCATGGCGGATGGTTCTGCCGATGACGGAAGGAACATTTCTGTAACGGACGATAAGCGGAAAAACGTTTCTTCCCTTCGCGATTGGGTGCAGGAAGGATTTGAAGCAGGTGCCTGTCTTATCTTTGTATCCGCAGTGGGAATTGCCGTTCGTGCCCTGTCCGGTATTGCAAAAGATAAATTAAGTGACAGCCCGGTGATTGTCATGGATGATAACGCGCAGTTTGTCATTCCTGTTCTATCCGGACACGTGGGCGGAGGAAATAAAATCGCTCTGACCATCGCGGAACTGATCGGCGCCATTCCGGTAATTACCACATCCACGGATATGAATGATGCATTCTCTGCGGATCTGTTTGCAAAAGAACAGAATCTGATTATCCAAAACAGGGAGGGAATCAAAAAGGTTTCCGCCAAAGCCGTAGAGGGTAAAAATATCACACTTTCCGTAAAGCATTTTCCGCCGAAGGAAGCGGTGGATGTGCTGGTTTCGGATGTTGCGGATTCGGCGGACTGTGAATATTCACTGCTTCTTACGCCGAAACCGTATTTCGTGGGCGTCGGAACGAAACGCGGAAAAGACACCGTGGAAGCGGAATCGTTTATTCTGGACGTTCTTTCAAAGAACGGAATCGATATAAAGGAAGTCTATGCGATTTGCTCCATTGACCGCAAGGAAGATGAAGAGTGCTTACGCACTTTCGGAGCAAAATACAGAATCCCTTTTCTTACATTCGATGCACAGATTCTGAATGAAGTGAGCGGTGAATTTACGGATTCCGATTATGTGCAAAGTACCGTCGGTGTCGGAAATGTCTGCGAACGCGCAGCCATGGCGGCAAGCATGAACAGGGGAGAAATCGTGGTAAAGAAAGTATGCGGTGACGGAATTACGGTTGCCGTAGTGAAACGACAGATGTAATACGATTGGAGACGAATCTATGTCAAACGGATTTATATATATAGTCGGGCTGGGCCCGGGAAGCGAGACGGGCATAACCAAAGAAGCGGACGAAGTCATACGCTCAAGCGATGTGATTGTCGGATATCAGACCTATATCGATCTGGTAAAAGAACGTTATCCCGGGAAAGAGTTATTCCCGAACGGAATGAAAATGGAAATCGACCGTTGTAAAAAATGTGTTGCATTTGCGAAAGAAGGAAAAAAGGTAGCATTAATCTGCAGCGGAGATGCCGGTGTTTACGGAATGGCTTCCCCAATGCTGGAGGTGGCCCTCTCGGAAGGCTTTACCGATGTTAAAGTAATTCCCGGCGTTTCGGCGGCAATGAGCGGTGCGGCAATCGTAGGAGCTCCGGTGGGTCACGATTTTTGTGTTATCAGTTTAAGTGATCTGCTTACACCGTGGGATGTGATCGAGAAAAGACTTTCTGCCGCAGCGGATGGAGATTTCTGCATTGTTCTTTACAATCCGTCCAGCCATAAAAGAAAAGACTATCTGATGAAAGCCTGTGAAATTCTGCTGAAGAGTAAAAGCGAAAGCACGGTTTGTGCGATTGCGAGAAATATAGGCAGAGAGGGAGAGTCGGCGGAAGTTCTTACTCTGCGGGAGCTGAAGAGTACGCAGACGGATATGTTTACAACGGTATTTATCGGAAATTCAAAGAGCAGAAAAATCGGATCGTATATGGTAACTCCGAGAGGATATCTGAATGAGTAAAATCTTTGTTTTATCAGGGACAACGGAAGGAAGAAAATTCTCTGACTGCCTGGCTTTGGCCGGGATGGAGCATATTGTATCCGTAGCATCACAGTACGGGAAAAGCATGATGGAGGAACTCCCTTTCAGAACTACACATGTAGGAAGAATGGACGAATCCGACATGGCGGTTTTCCTAAAAGAAAACGGATTCGAAAGAGGAGATTATCTGATTGATGCCACGCATCCGTATGCGACGGAAGTATCCGTTAATGCGAAAGCCGTATCCGAAAAATTCGGTCTTTCATATTACAGAATAAAGAGGGAAAAAATGGATTTATCCGGATATCAGAATGTAAAAATATATGAGACTTTTACCGAATGCACCGGGGCACTTTGTGACTGCACACAGAATATTCTGCTGACGACCGGCAGCAAGGAAATGGAAACGTATGCAAATACGGTTTCTGCCGAAACTTTAAAGAATACCTATGTGCGAATCCTTCCAACACTTGAAAGCATCGAAATATGCAAATCCTACGGCGTGGAAGAAAGTCATATCATTGCACTGCAGGGGCCTTTTGGCGAAGAACTGAATGAGGCTTTAATCAGGCAGTTTGCAATACGCCATCTGATTACCAAAGAAAGCGGAAAGGAAGGCGGATTTGAAGAAAAAATAAAAGCCTGCGCGAATACGGGCGTTACCGTGCATGTAATCGCAAGGCCCGACGAGGAAGGCATTTCCGTGAAAGAGGCACTGCAGGTTTTTGGAGTAACCGGGACGCCGGAAGATGCGGAATGCGAACTGATTTTAGCCGGCGCAGGCATGGGAGATTTAAAGAATCTTACCGTGGAAGTTACGGAAGCAATCCAAAACGCCGATGTTGTCTTTGGCGCAAAACGTATTACAGCACCTGTCCGGCATGACAGAAAATATCCGTATTACCGTGCAGAAGATGTATTAAAAGTCTTAAATGAGAATTCCGACATGCATAAAGCGGTGGTTCTGTTTTCCGGAGACAGCGGATTTTACAGCGGAGCAAAATCTTTTCAAAGAGACCTTGAAAAGAGCGGCTATTCAGGAAAAGTCCGAATTCTTCCGGGCATTTCCTGCGTATCGTATTTCGCATCAAGACTGGGGGTAAGCTTCGAAGATGCCACTGTTTACAGTCTTCACGGGCGGTTTTCCAAAGAAGCGCTTTATGAACTCGGAGATCTTATTGATCATAGCGATAAGACTTTCGTATTATTCTCCGGTGCCGAAGAGGTACGCGGTCTGGCGAAAGAACTGAGCGACAGACAGATTCGGGCGGATGTTATTCTCGGAATCGATCTGTCTTCGGAGAATGAAAAAATCATGAATCTTTCGGCAGAGGATGTTCTTTCGTTTGATGGTACGGGCAGCATCACCGGATGTGTCCGTAACAAATCCGCAAAGAAGAAAAATATCGTTCCCATGCTTTCGGATGATGATTTTATAAGGGATAAGGTGCCCATGACCAAAGAAGTAATCCGGCATGAGAGCATACGAAGACTTCGGTTATGTGAGGGAGATCTGGTATATGATATCGGCGGCGGAACCGGTTCCGTTGCGATTGAAATCGGACATTTAAATCCTTCGCTGAAAGTCGTTACAATTGAAAAAAACAAAGATGCCGTTTCGCTTCTTCAACAAAATGTTCAGGCTCTTCATGCGGGAAATGTCAGCATTTCGGAGGGCGATGCCTGTGATATTCTGCCCGGTCTTGATAAACCGGACTGCGTTTTCATCGGCGGAAGCGGAGGCAGATTAAAGGAGATCATCAATATTCTTTTAAAGAAGGGGAACGGAATCCATTATGTTTTAAATGCCGTTACAATGGAAACCATGCAGGAGATTGAAGAAATCATAAAAGAGTACCGGCCTGCTGATTTAAAAGCGGAACAGATTGGCGTAAGCAGTCTCGATGCAGTCGGCTCCTATCACATGCTGAAGGCGCAGAACCCGGTGATGATTTATTCTTTCACGATTTGAAACATGCAAAAGCAGGCATGAAAGATGACTATGATGGAAAATGAAAAATATGAAAACAGCATACCGCGCATTTTAATCGCAGCGGAAAAAAGCGGTTGCGGTAAAACCACCTTTACCTGCGGCTTTTTGCAGCTGCTTTTAAAGAGAGGGTATCGTCCTTTGTCTTTTAAATGCGGTCCGGATTATATCGATCCGATGTTTCATGAAAGAGTTCTCGGGATTCCTGGCAACAACCTGGATACCTTTTTTCAGGGTGCGGACGGAACGCGGGAGGTTTTGGCGGAATCCTTTGCTTTAAATGAAAATAAAGAAGACGGCAGAGAGAAAGAGAATGCAGCCGGTCACGAATTCAATGCAGCCGTAATCGAAGGTGTCATGGGCATTTATGACGGGTTAAGTCCTTTCAGCCCGGAAGGAAGCTGTTATGAAATTGCGGATTCCACAAAGACTCCGGTTTTACTTTTAGTCGATGCAAAAGGAGTCGGCAGGACGCTGATTTCGAGAATCAAAGGAATTCTTTCGGAAGACGGAAACAGGCGGATTCGTGGTGTCGTTTTAAACCGGGTCGGCGCCGGATTCTACGAGAGAATAAAACCCGTACTGGAAGTGGAACTGTGCCGTTTTGGGTATGATGTGAAAGTGCTCGGGTTTATGCCGGAAAACGAAGAAATTGTTTTGGACAGCAGACATCTCGGACTGATGCTTCCGGGAGAAATAAAAGAGTTAAAAGAAAAAATCGGCCTCATTGCGGATATGATTGAGAAGAACTGCGATGTGGACGGAATCCTTGCGATTATGAGTGATGGTGCAAAGCCGGACCCGAAGAGAACAGCGGAAACAGACCTAAAGAGTCCCGCTGCACCGGACTCCCAAAACCTTCGGGATTTTTCAATAAATCAGTGTGGCAGCACTTCCGTTAATCCAATGCTTACTCTTGCGGTTGCGAAGGATGAGGCGTTCTGCTTTTATTACCGCGAGAATTTAAAACTTTTTGAGAAAATGGGTGTGAAAATAAAATAT
>DLBG01000091.1 GCA_002494135.1 Lachnospiraceae bacterium UBA7027 | reverse complement strand
CGAAGATGCCTGCCGCATCGAACATGTCATCAGCGAAGAAAGCTACGATGCGATGAAGAGTTTTATCATCGAACACCACTGCAAAGAGTTCCGCTCGGACAAGTCCGGCAAATAAACAAAAAATAACAAATCAAAAAGGTCTTCCGTTTCGGAAGACCTTTCTTTATGACAGTCTTTTTGTTTCTCAGAATTTCTTGAATACAACGATTTCCACGGAATCCTTACGGATACTTACATGAACGTCATCTGCGATATTTGCGATGATGGATCTTTCCAGTTCGTCCCATCCGTCCTCATCGTCATCGGCGGATGAATTTGCTGCTTCCATGGACTTACGGTAATTCTCCAGTGTCCAGAATAAAGACAATCCGTCAATGGGTGCATTGTCGGTCACACCGGCATCATAGAATTCGGAAGTTGCACCGTTGATATTACCGAAGTTTAATACCGCAGTCTCCACCATGTCTTTGATTTTACCCATAATGCCGATTGCCGCATCATTCTTCTTTGCGCTGGAAGACTCGATTAACTGATTTCTCTTCTCGGCAGTCATATCTGTCTTTGCAATCAGGTGGAAAATCGCTTCCTTGTGTCCGCCTTCTACCCAGAACAGAGCGCGGTAATCATTGTTGGTAATTCCGGAGAACAATCCCAAAAGTTCCTCGGTAATCAGTCTCATGCAGAGCGCTTCTTTCTTGTCGAACTCCTGCTTAACGGCAAACTTTGTGGTTTCCTCCATTGCCGTGCTGATTCCTTTTTCTTCTCCGTTGACGTAAATCTGAAGTGATTTGTTTCCCATACTTCCATACCTCTCTGATTCTTTTATTCAATTATTCCAATGATTTGATAATCATTGTGATATTCTTTCCGTCCTTGTGCTCGTAAACCACATCATCCATGGTCTTCTTCACAATGTAGATTCCGTATCCGCCGATACGGCGTTCATCCGCTGCCAGAGATACATCGGGATCTTCCTTCTTCAAAGGATCGTACGGAACGCCTTCATCCATAAAGGTAATCCTGATTTCATGCGGATCGTCCGTCGCCTCCAAACGCAGGGTTGCATCACCCTCCTTGGGAGCATATGCATAACTTGCGATATTGACAAACAATTCTTCTACCGCAACTTCAATCTGCATCTGTACTTTCGGAGAACAACCGCTCATTTCCAGCTCTTCATCCACAAAAGCAAGAACTTTGTTTAAATTGTCCGCCTTGGCCTTAAGGGTAAGTTCTTTCATACTTTATCCTTCATACGGTAAAAAGTCTGATACTTCTTATACATTATAGCCCCAATGGTCTTCTTTGGCAAACCCTTTTCTTACTTTACGAAGAATTCCGGCCTTATTTCTACCAAATATTAATCCTCTCTTCGGGTGATACATACATCAGGTCGCCTTCTTTGATTCCGTAAGTACTCTGAAACTCATCAAACTGGGAAACGACCGTATTGACACGAAGATGTCTTAAGGGGTGTTCGTTGTAGATGTCGCCCTGCTCGTTGACCAGACATGTCTGAGTCTTCCAGACTTCCGCAAATGCGCGGAAGAACTTGTCGTAATCAAAGTCATCCTTTGTTTCGGCCATTTTCAGGGCAATGGTAATTCCGCCGATATCAGCGGCCGCTTCGCCCCAGACTATGGTTCCGTCACAGGATGAATACGGAATCGGTGTAATCGCGTTAAAGTATGCGGCAAGTTTGTCCGCCTTTTCCTTAAATGCATCGTAATCCTGTGCGGGAAGCCATCCGGAAGGATTCTCATCGGTAACCACCATATTGCCGTCCTTGTCATACTGAATTCCCAGCGGATCAAAACCGTGAGTCAGTTCGTGGCCGATAATGGCGCCGAGTTTTCCGATTTTTTCCTCAAAACTCATATCGCAGCTGAAAGACTTTTCGTTCACTCCGCCCGCTAAAATAAAGAACTGGTTAAAGCTTCCGTAATAGAACGCATTGTCCACAGTGGTGGCGATTTCGGAACGGATGTCATAGCGCCAGTCACCTTTCACCCTCTGTTTTCCCACGAAGCCGAGATTGTGTTTTCTCTGGTTTACGACAACCTTTGCATAGGCGTCCAGGAAGGAAACCTCCTTGTCAACCGCAAGATAGGAAGAGTCGATTAACTGATCCGGTCTGTATACGGAGAAGGACATGTTATCGAGTTTTTCGATTGCAGCCGTTTTTCCTTCTTCGGATAACCATTCCTCATTTTTTAAAATTTCACGATAGGTGTTACGGATATCCTCGCACAGCTCAATCACTTCCCGGCGTTCTTCTTCATCCACGAAATAAGTCATATATGCGTTTTCCTCCGCAACGCCGAATAATCCTTTGTATTCGAGAACGACATTCTTGTAATCCTCTGCGGATGCATCCATGAGCTCTTTTTCACTTTCAAAGATACCCTGGGCATTCTTCATTTCCGCATCCAGATACTCATATGCCGCAAACGCGGTATGGGTTAAAAGATAGGATTTCAGTACGGAAAGATTCTCCTCCGTATAGAATGCATCCAGATAATCCATGTATTCGGGATAGGTTGCCGTTATGGTTCCCTTGCTTATTCCGTATGCGTTTAAAATCTCCTTTAAAGGAAAGTTCTTACATGCGGAAGTGAACTCATCAAAAGAAACGTATCCGCAAAAAGCGCTGTTCTCCTCATTTTCGGAAGGCCAGTCTCTTTTCAGCAGTTCGTTTTCCAGTAAATAGGTCTCTTCCAGCATCCTGTCGATTTCGTCTTTCTCATACCCCGCTTTTTCCAAAAGCAAGGTAACGGGGGCATCAAAATCCTGTCTGTAGAGTTTGATGTCTTCCTCATCGGAATTATTGTAATAACGTGAAAGAATGGAGAAATTATCCCCGTCAATCTGAAGAATCCATGCGGAGGTGTCTTCCGTATTCAGATTGACGTTTAAAGTCATAAAATTGCAGAAAGGATCTTTTTCCGGATCGGAAAGATATGCCGTCATATCGGAGAGACTTTTAATTTCTTCAATCGACTCAAAATACTTCTTTGCAGGCTCAACGCCTTCTTTGTTTCTCTTTTCCCAGTCCGTGGCCATGTCATAATAATCCCGCAGAATCTGGATGTCTTTGCCCTGATATTTTTCACGGTCTTCAAACATCTCTTTTCTGCGTTCATTCGTAAGCTGGCCGTTTCCCGAATCAAGAACGCTGTCACCCGTGTATCTGACGTGCTTTTCCGACAGCCACTCATAATTGGAAGACAAATAGAAATCGGTATTTACCCCGACGTCGCCGGTCACGGAAGGCACACCGATAACGGAAGCGTCTGCCCATTGTGTTCCTTCCACCCAGTGAAGCAGGTATGTGTCCGTACCGGTCTTCACCTCATTAACGGCATCTTTGAGCGCCCCCTGAGGCTCCAACAAAAATCCGTCCTTTCCGTCTTCGTATTTTCCGATCAGTTTCACCTGATTGTCCGTACCGTCACAGGCATAAACACCGACTGTCGCATCGTCGCCGGAGTTTACCCTTATAAAAAGTTCCGAGGCCATGTCACCATCGAGATCACACATTGCATATTCCACATTTGCCGTATATGCGGCGGATTTTACACCGGCAAGATAAATAAGTTCTTCGCTGCCGTACTCATATTCGCTCTCGGGAATTTCAATTACATCCGTCAGTACTTCTTCCGCTGTTCTGACCGGAAGCGTATTATCTTTCCCCTCTTCGGTTTTGCTTCCACCGCCCTTGGTACATCCCGTAAGCAGTCCGGCAATCATCAGCACACTTACGGCGCATGCGATTCCCTTATTCATCAAGTTTTTATGTTTCATGATTTCTCCTTAAGAAAAACAATATTTTCTATCCCTGTCGAAAGGCTTCTTCCTCGCGTTTTTCTATTTTCTCCGCCTCTTCTCTTACGTATTCTTCTCCGATAAACGAATTCTTTCCGGTCTTTTTTGCCGTGTACAAAAGCTGATCCGCAGACCTTAACATCAGATGCAGATCATCGTACAGGATGCTTTATCCGTACACGTATCCCGCCGAGAAATGAACCGGCATGCTCTGATTGTCCAGATAAATCTCCTCTAACTGTTTTATCGTTCGATCCAGCAGTTCCTTAAAATCTTCCTCGGAAATCTCCGGGAAAATAACCATAAACCCGTCGCCGCCGTAGGTGTAACTGATGTATGTGTCAAACGCCTGCAGTTCCTCCGGAGTCTTCGGGATTTAAACGTTTTTTTTATTATACCATATCCGCATGCTTTCGAACCGTTGAATTTTCTATTGACACATCACGCCCGGCTTATTAAAATGAAACAAGATTCATTAAATGAAGTCTGTTTCACTTTTATAGTACGGATGAATTTTCATTAACGGAAGGGAAGAATCAAATGCCGAAAGTTACTCCGGAATACATTGAACAGAAGAAACAAATGATTGTGGACGCAGCCTACAAGGTCTGCTTAAGAAAGCCGGTAGATACCGTAACCATCTCCGACGTAATCGCCGAAACCGGCATGTCCATGGGAGCCATCTATCGCTACTACGACGGCCTTGATGAAATCCTGACGGACATGGTAAAGAAAGTCCGCACAGACTACGGGGCCTATGACCGTATCATGAGTCTGGCAAACGAGGCCAACGGTTCCTTTGAAGAAAACATTTATCGCATCTATGACACCATTGCGGACATCATGGAAGAACATCTGATGGATATCCAGAAAATCAATTTTGATTTCGGTGTCATGGCAATCAACAATCCCGAACGGATGAAGCGGATCTTATCCGGTGTCGAGGGAAAGGGGAATCTGGAAAGACTCGGTTTGGACCTGCTGCCGAAAATGCTTGAAGGAGCCAAAAAGCAGGGATACCGGATGAAATGTTCTTTGGAAGAAATGATGCTTTTTGTGTCTTCGTCCATTACCGGCATAGAAAAACTTTGCATCTTAAGTTCCTGTTACGGGACCGGAGTTCCCGGAACGGAAGTGAAACCGCGTCCGCTGTTTCGTACACTCGCCAAATCGGTCATTTTATTGCTTGGAGGAAATGTCGATGAGTAAAAAAGAACCTGTAAAAACACCTGTACCGACCGGAGAATATGCAGTGGGTACTTTTACCTATACCGTATACAATGACCGCGAAGAGACCATGTACTGTGCCCCCGGCACAATGCGAAGCATTCCCGTCCGCGTATATTATCCCGTTGCGAAAAAATCCGTAGAAGGACTCCCCAAAGCCCGGTATTTAAGTAAAAATGAGATGCTGGTAATAAAAAAGAATTATTTTGTTCCGCTTAATTATGAAAAAATGGAACAGGAAGGAAAAAATCGCTCCGAGTGCTTTGAGAATGCTCCCTTCATTCCGAATAAGCGTTTCCCGCTGATTCTCTTCAACCACGGCTACGGGTCACTTCCTGACGTGCATTCTTTTCTTTTGACGGAGCTGGCATCTCACGGCTATGTCATTGCATCCGTCGGTCATCCGTACGAGGGAATGATAACCGAATTAAAGGACGGAACCACATACAGGATGGCGAAAGGAATCCGGTCAAAGTGCTACTCTCCGATGATTCCTTCCA
Source organism: Lachnospiraceae bacterium UBA7027 (assembly GCA_002494135.1). Classification (GTDB taxonomy): domain Bacteria; phylum Bacillota; class Clostridia; order Lachnospirales; family Lachnospiraceae; genus UBA3766. The sequence goes on along the minus strand of DLBG01000091.1, from coordinate 9,725 downwards.
TCCTTGCATTGAAAAAAATGACGAAAGCCAGGGGAACAAATGAAGAATTGTGGGCAAGGTTTGATGCCATACAAAAAAAATACAACCGTTTTATTATTGATCGAATTCCGGAGTGGAAACTCGATACGGAAGCTGCGCTCAGATACTTAAAAGAAAACCATACCGATCTGATTGATTTTGAGTCCGGAATCGGTGTGAGCGGTCATTCGATGGGCGGCCTGACCGGATTTGCCCTTTGCGAAGAGGAACCTGAAACCTTCGTCTGCGGAATCAACATAGACGGCGCCCTCTTCGGTAATCACGGGGAAAAAACAATGACCGTTCCATTTCTGCAGCTAAACTGTGACCCGAACAAAACCACGGTAACAGTGGCATTTCTCATAAACAAAGCCGTCGCCTATCACGCGATAGTCCGGGACATGCAGCACGTCGGATTCACTGATTTTAAACATGTTATACCAATGAAATCCATGGTCGGCGGTCTGGACCCGAACGTTGCCCATAATACGGTTTGCCGGATTCATCTGGAATTCTTCGATACGTATCTTAAGAAACTAAAAGAACACCCGTCATTTGAAAACAATGATGTGGTCACCTTTACCGAATATAATCCGGTAAAGGAGTGAAAAAACTATTCGGTATATCCCACGAGTCCTACGATTTGCTCTATTTCCTCGGGGGAAAGGTATAACCCCTTGTCTCTTCCCGCGGCGCTGGTGTAGTTTCCTTCCTTATCGGGGCCGGTAACTACCCATTTGCCGTGATCGAAAACACATCTTCTCATGAGCAGACCCATGCCGTCATTGTAATTAAAGGACCATTCCACATCGCCGTCCAGCAGCCCGTCCACCACATTTCCGGTGATGGCACGGTAATCGACTCGTAAGTTTAAATCTCCGTTCCATTCTTTGATTTTCCAGTACCCCTGAGGCACATCTTCCACCCAGTATCCCTGAGCATGATAGTTGTTTCCGCAATAGGAACCGAACCAGTCTCCCTTGCCGTCCCTTTTGCCGTCTGCGGTATAGTAGCCGAAATACAGCATATATTTGCCGTATTTTTCACTGTTTACCTTATAAAATCCGATCTGACCGCGCTTGGTTTTAAAAATCCATTTATCTTCCAGTTTTTCTTTCTCTTTCAGGAAATCCTCGTATTCTTCCGATTTCATGTACTCGAATACTTCATCCCATTTGCCGGCATAGGCAAGTTCCCCGATCTGATCCATAACAGGCTGAAGGCCGGCTGCAATCTTTTCCATTTCGATTACGATGCGAACCCGGTCTGCCTTTTCGTAGAAATCCGTTTCTTTTCCGATAAACGCCGTTAACCGTTCCCTGACCTGAGCGGAACCGGTTGCCGAAGCGCCCGCTCTGATGCATTCGATTCCTTCCTGAAACGTCTGAACCCCTTCGTCCGGCATTTTCTCTTCCAGATACTTATCTGCAAGACTCTCATAGGCATCCGCAAGGTCAAGATAGGCACGTTCGTTTTTCGGATCGATTTCAAGCATCGCCTTGTAGGATAGGATTGCGTTTTCGTCATCCTCCCCGGCATGATACTCTTCTCCGGCTTGTAAATGCTTTTCCACCTGCATTTTCGGACGAATTACTGTCAGAAATACAAGGACACCGGCAAGCAACAGCAAACCAGCTGCCCCCAGAATTACCGGAAGAACCCATTTTTTTGTTTTATCCGAATTCATATTCCGCCCCTCTTACATTCCCCCGTGAAGCTTTTCTCAGTCCGTGATTTTATATTTTCCGTTTGCATCAGTCTCAATCACGCTCGCAGCAGTCATCTCTTCCACAATCTTTTGATATGTTTTAAGGTCTGCGCTTCTGGGCAGTTTGTGGCAAATCTCCGCCATCGTCATCCCCTCCTTCGACTGTGTCAGTAATCTTACGATGGTTTTCTGTTCCGCAGTCGGATTGTCGATTCCGAATTTTTGAAAACGCTTAAGAATCTGCCGGTCCGCCTCGGCGATTTTACTTTGCTGTTCTTCTTTCTGCGCTTTTAACTGTCGTTCCCGTTCGGCCCGGATCCGTTTGATTGTTTGATCATTCTGATCGTATGTGTAACCGCACCTGCAGGTGGAAACCACCCTCGGGTTCACGGTCCGGCACTTAAGGCATCTCCACATGCTTCCTTCCAGTTTCTCATCCAGGATGCTTAAATCATAATCGTCCAGGTTAATGAGAGGCCGGGAAGCCGTGTTTACGGCTGGGGATATGTTTACGGCAGGGGGTTCATTTGAACCGGAAGCCTTTTTTTCTTCAAAAAATGTGCCGTCAATCGGTTCCCCGGATGCTGCCGAAACGGCCCTGCATTGCATCTCCTCGCGTTGACGGATACGCTCCTCTGCCATTTTCTTACTCTCACCTCTGGATGTACCGCAGGCGCAGAATCCCAGGGACGCTACATTTACCTTGCCGCATTTTTCACAGCGCCAGCCGCCTTCCGCCAGGAGCCGGTTCTCACTTGCGGCCTTTTCCTTCGCTGCTTCTTCTCTGGCGATACGCTCCAGGGGAGTTAATTCGCCGGTCGCTTCCGCTTTTGGCTTTGACTTTTCAAACGCACCCGTGAGCTTTTCTTCGATTTTATCCGTAAGCGGACGGGTCGCTTTGGTAATCGCTACTTCGATAAAAAAGATGATTACAAAAATGAGCAGTCCCGACGCAAGTCCGGCAATCAGTCCCACAATGGCATTTTTCGCAAGCACCAGGACAAGAAGTCCGATTATGGAACCCAAATAGATGCCGTTTGGCGCAAACGTTTTACGCGGAATGTTCTCATGGTCAATGCCCAGCATATCAGCAAGCGCGACACACAGTTTCAGTCCCAGTATGGTAAATACAACACAAATCACAATTAATACAATAAAAACAAGCCAGCCCATCTAATTATCGCCCCCTAATGCATACTCTTTCGTACTGAAAATCCAGCAGGCACCCGATTCTTTTACCTGTGCACATATGAATTCGTCGCCGGCAGAAGCTTTTTTTACTTCGTCCGTTACGTCGTCTTTTGTGAAATACCATTCTGACTCCGTAAAGTCCGGATCGGCTTCAAAATACAGAATATATACTTCTCCGTCATCCATGATTTCCGTTTCGGTAATTCTGCGGCTCTTTATTACATAGTCCGAATCCGGATAAGCGGCAAAAACTTCATTTCTTAAATACGCATCGTCCAGAATGATTCTTCCGTCATCGGTTTTTCGAATCACGTATTCCTCTCCGCCGGAGGGATTTTCGCTTCCGGAATTCTGCATGCTGCCCGCTTCCGACTTCGGTTCACCGTCCGAAAAAGCAGCATTCATAAAGTTATCGTCATTGAGTACAACCAAAAACATGGATATACTTAAGACGCTTGCAAAAAGACAAGCCAAAATCAGGAAAAACTGTCTTTGTTTTCCGAAATTCCATACAATGTCCTCCGGATCGGAGGGATTCACCAGAATGGTGGTTTTCTGTGATACAAGAGGAAGCTTGGAAAAATTGTCATACATGCCGTCAAATGCAACACACTTAAGTCCGTGATAATCGTATTCGAAAACAGGCGTTTTCGCGATACCGCCGCCACGGGAATCATGGGCTTCCCCGCCGGAATAGCTGTATCCGATACAGGTTGCCTCTACCGGTTCGCTACAGTTTTTTCTCAGAACGGAATCGGCTATGAACATAACAATTGCTGAAATACCGACACCGGAAAAAGCCATAATAACAAAAAGAACAATAGTAAACAGAATGCTTCTCGTAAAAAACCAGACTGCTGCCGCAATAATAAGAACGAGAGCGCTTTCACCAAGTATGGTAAAAGTCATAATTTTGGGAAGTCTGCTTTTTGGCATTTTTGTTTTATACGCGGAAACTGCAATTTCCCTGCGTGCAATACCGATTGCCTCGGCAATTCCGATGGAATTGGAACTCTGATGAAAGAACTGGCCTTTGTAATTCGGATCGTAATGCATTATTTTCCTCCCCCGATTATTCCCCATGTGAATAGAAAACTTCTTTTTCGATTATAACAAATAATACCGTATCAAAAAAGGACCACTGCAGATTTCTCTGCGTGGTCCCGTTTTTCCGGTGTTTCTTCTTTTCTAAACCGAAACAGGCATTTATTTACCGTTCGCCGGCCCCGATTTTATTTCCGGCTTATTCGCCTTGTTAAGATCCTTCTGAGCTGCCAGATTCTTTGCCTTGTTCTTAGCTGCCGCCGCCTTCTGAACATTCGCGGAGAAAGTGTTTCCGATTCTCTTTAATGTATTCGGATTGGCAAGCAGCTGTCTGCATGTGCTCTGATTCAGTTTGTTATCCGGAAGGGCCGCCTTAAACTCCGGAGAGTTTGCAATTCTGTTGACCATTCTTTCGTAAGCGTCCATAGTTGGCGGAAGACTGACCGCAATGGTCTTGTTCTTAATACTCTGTGCCAGGAAAAGACTTGCAGCATCGTGACGAATCGATTCTTTTGAAGAATTCAGATTCGATTTCTCCGAAAGTTTCAGTAAATTAGATGCAGCATCGGCAGCTTTCATTGCCGCGATTTTTTCCAAACCTTCCTTTCCGGGAATCTCGCGTTTCATCTGATTAACAAAATCCTTCATCTTATCTTTGGATTCCTTAATCTCTTTTGCTTCCATCTCCTGAATCTTGGCCTCGACAATATCGATTCGCGTATTCAGACTGTCATAGGCGTTTTTCATTTGATGCAGACGCTCTGTGCCTTTCGCATCCAGAGTCTTTTTGCTGGATTTGTCTCTCTCTTTTTCCTTACGTTCGATATATACCAAAGTGGCTTCTTTTGCTTCCACCAGTTCTCTGTACTCTGCCTGCAGCTCGTGTATGGAAGGAGGGTTCGTCTCTCTGGCTGCTTCTCTTTGAAGCTCGTGAAATGCGGTTGTTTCATACAACGCCGCTGCCTTGTCATAATCTTCTCCGCCGAACCAGACTTTGCTTCCGCCCACACTTGTTTTTGCTTCTTTCAGTTTATCCGTTGTCATTCTTTCAAACTGCCGCAAATTTACAGGATCTGTTTTCAGGGCTTCGGCACGGCGCTCGTTATTTAAAATATCCAGTCTGCGTTTGGTTTCAATCAGCACATCCCCGGCCTTACGCATAATATTCACTCGTCTGTGCGTCGTCGTGTTGGTAAATTCGGTTTCATTTTTGGTATTCAGATATGCCGAAACATCCCTGGACGCATCCTGCAGTGCCTTCATGAGCTGATCGGCCTCTCTGTGCGTAAGCTGATGGTTCGGGTCGGATAACTGCTTCAGTTTCTCATCAAAAATCTTATAACTGTTCTTTGCGGCTTCATATTCTTTACTTCCGAAAAATACACCTTTATCGGCATCCTGAATCTCTTTAAAGGCAGGAGCGGATCTGCTGTTTAATTTCTCTAAACTTTCCGGCTCCTTACTGAATTTTTGTTCCATAACCTGATCTATTCTGCGAATTGATAATTCCAGCAGATTGGCTGCGGCCGACATGGCGGAGGTACGCTTATTCGCATTGTCCCCTACCGCATTTCCGCTTTTCATATTCAGGTACTGATTTACCAAATCCTGGGCATGAACTATACGGTTTCGAAGCGTAATCAATTCCGTACTTGTCATATCTATTTCATGTCCGTTAAAATCTCTGGCTACTCCAAACACTCTTAATGTGATATCATCAAATGCTTCGGCGGCCTCATCAAATTCTTTACTTCCGCGCAGATGAAGTTTCGCATTGTCAATCGCTTCTTTGGCCGATTTATATTGATAATACTGCTCATCCAGGGTAGGCGCTTCTCTTTCGGCAAAACTTTCAATATGAGTATCCAGCGCATGAACAATTTCCTCCACTGCATCGAATGTACTCTTCACCGATCCCACACGCAATTTGGCATTTAAACTGTTATCTTTTTCAGCGAACTTTTTACCGAGGTATTTATCGCACAGATTCATGACATTAATCATGTCACCGCGTAACTCCCTCGCGTCTTTTTCCGACATGCCGTTGATGTCTCCGGTTCTGCTTGCCTGTGCTCGTTTTTCTGCCAGCTTTGTAAGAGCTTTGGAGAACTCTTCTCTTACATTCTTATATTCCGAGCTGCCACGCAATGTAAGTGTATTTCTTTGTAATTCCGCTTCCGCATTCAATGCAGCTAACACAAGATCCTGATCGGGACGAACAGGGCGCGCATTCGGATCAACAACAGGCTGCGGTTGTTCAATTACATTCTCCTGCATCTGCTGTTCATTGTTATTTTCTACATTGTTCTCTGCGTTATTTTCTACGTCCTTTTCTTCTTTCTCTTCTTCTTTTTCAACGTTTACTTCTTCATTCTTTTCCTGAACTGCTTCGTCAACCTTTTCCTCAACTACTTCGTCAACCTTTTCCTCAACTATTTCTTCCTCTTCTTTGTCATTCTCTTCCTTCTGGTCATTCTCATTCTGAATGTTGTCCTTTTCTTCATTCTCAAGCTGGACATTCTCTTCCTTCCGGACGTTCTCGTTCTGAACATCCAGTTCCGGATTTTCTTCGTCTATGATTTTTCCGTAAAGGTTTTGATTGAGATCTTTTTCTTCATTTATTACGTTTTCTTCGTTTTTAGGTGCTTCGTTCTGAATCTCTTCCTTTTGAGGATCTTCGTTATTGATTTCTTCTTCGTTATTGATTTCTTCTTCGTTATTGAGGTCCTCTTCCTGCTTCTCGTTATCGAGGTTCTCTTTCTCCGGATTCTCTTCCTGCTTTTCGTTTTCGTTTTTTACTTCGTTGTCGAGGTTCTCGTTCTCCGGATTCCCTTCGTTCTTAACCTCGTTATCTACCTTGATCTCTTCTTCCTCTTTCTTGACCTCGTTATCTACCTTAATCTCTTCTTCCTCTTTCTTAACTTCTTCCTTCTTTTCCTCTTCTTTCTGAGGCTCTTTTTCTTCTTTCTTGTTTACCTGCTCATCTAATTCATTCAGTTCATTTTCAAGTTCTTCTTCTTCCCTTTTCTCCCTCTGCTTACGTTCAAAATCCCTGTTAAGCTTATTAAACGCTCTCTCCATTTCTTCCAGAGTCATGTTCTCATAAGGGTTCTTGGGAGCATTTTCCATTTTCTCCTGCTTACGGGGAACATCCTTGACATCAAAACCAAGGCTGCGTCCTTTCTGCGCATCCGTAAACAGTCTGGCATTTATATGAATCATCTTATCCAGGGCATTTTGGGCATTCGGATCCTCTATCGCTTTCAGTGTATTTTTCGAAGCCTGGCACTTCGCCGTAATCCCTATGAAGAGTTTTATATCCATGTTGGATCGTCTGGTCTTTGTATGTTCGGTAACCTTCTTTTTCAGAATCTCATCCAAAGACCTTTTCATGGTCGGATCATTTGGATCATAAACATCATAAAAAGTAGCATACAGGCCGTAATTATATTTCGTTATATACCCGTTTGCCTCTGCTGCGTTCATAAAGGACTGAAAACCCTGACCGCGATCCTTACAGTTTTCTTTTTTAACTGTCTTTTGCTTATCCAGGATTGCACGATTCAGCGCCTGTAAGTCACGAACTGCCTCGGGTTTTTTCGGCATATATTTTCTCGGTACAGTCTTGTAAATCTTATTAAGATATTTCACCTCAGTATCAGAGAATAAAATATTATCAAGGTTTTTAATATCCATGTTGTTTCCGTCCATAACATTTCTCCTTAAAAGACTCTGTAAATAATCCGTTTTTTTGACATTCGATACTTCTGTCTTTATCGTATATCTGAATTTTATCTTATGTTGTCCAACATGTGTCCAACACAATCAGACAAAAATTGTGAAAAAATTGTTAAAAAATAATTAAGTTTGTCACTTTCTCCAAATATGTTGGACAAATGTTGGACATGGCATAGTAATCTGTCAGTAACATTTAAACATGTTACAGAATACGTGGAGGGATATTATGCCACCTAAAGGAATTTTAAAACAATCCAGAAGACGAAGAAACATTCAGGAAGTTTCTTCCGATAAAAAAATATCTTTTGACCAGAACAATCTTGCGGAAAACCGGAAGAACTGGGTAAATGCCGAGTTAAGCAAATGGAACAAAGCACATCCCGATATCGAAAGCGAATATTATGTAGCAAACGAACGGACCAGGGCCAAACTGCTGGCAGACTATCTGCGTATCACCATGGTCGACGCAAGCGATAAGGCTGACGAAATGGGCGTCCGCGATCAACTTGTGGAACAGGCGCAATCCGGCAAAACAGTCGATTTGATGGAAAATATCGCCAAGAAGGTGAACGGCTGGGAAACCTGTAAAGAGCTTTTACAAAAACCGGAACTCCACAAACTGATTACGACGAATGCCCCTGCCGCAGATTGCGAAAAATACATGCAGGAGAGCCTTGCAAACATTGAAGATCACCCCAAAGAAAAAGATTTTTTTGAAACTATCAAACTAAAGGAATCGGACCCGAAAATTTGGGAAAAGAGTTGGAATCAAAGGCATCCCAATATCGTAGAGGAATACTATAATTCCAATCTTGAAAAAAGAGAGGATATGATTCGGGAGTACATAGTTGCCCGTATGTCTCAAAACGGCGCAAAAGAAAGTATATCGGAGTTAAAAGCACTGGTAAGCTCTCCCTATAATGCCATGATTGTCACCAAAATCGCCAAAAAGGCGGATCATTGGGATTCCTGCAAGGAGGAACTGGAAAACCCAGATCTACATAAGAAAGTCGAAGATCTTAAGCAGGACTCCCATATGAATCAGGCAAAGCAGGAAGAAACCCTGTTTGATTACCTTGCGACCCTGGATGATATTCCCTCTAAGCCCAGAGAACTGACGCTTAAGGAAAGTAAAGGCAAAATTCCCCGTGACCTCAACACGATGAAGGAAAACACCGCAAAAGTGGATACTTTTGCCAAGAATCTGAAAGGTTCCGTGGACAGCGTCGATTTCAATTTGGCCGGAAAAGGTTCCAAACAGTTTGAAGATATGAAAAAATCCGTAAATGAATTCCGGCGTTTTGTAAAGGAGGATTACCAGTCGGATCCGAGAGGAAACATTTCTCCCGAACAACATAAGGCGCTTCTTTCAAAAACACAGGATGCAATCAAAAAAATCAAGAGCTACCTGGATTATAAAGATCATCAGTTCAAGGAAGATCCGGCCAGACGCAATGATCCGAAGCGCCAGAAAAGAGAACAGCCCAGAATACTCAAAAACATCGAGATGCTCCAGGAATTGGAAAAATTCTATTTCGAACAGTCATTGCAACTTCCCGGAATTCGCTATCGTGACACAAGCGGTGACGAGAAAAAAAGAGAAGAATTCAATAAACTCATGGATGAGCAGCGAACGAACCGCTTAAAAGACCTTGCATCCCGCCAGTCCAAAGAACGTTACGGAGAGAAAGGAACCGCCCTGTTCAACGATTATGACAAAGCGGAAGCAGCAAAAATAAAGTCTGCGGCAAATTCAAAGCAAACGATTGAGATGGGGGCTAAGCCGGAGCAGAAGGCCATTCCGAAAATGTAACTATTTTATCATTGCGTTCTTAGGCTCACTTACCGTCTTTTGGGGCTGAATTGCATTCATCAGTTTAGCAAGACCGGCAGTTGCCGTTTCCAAACGAATAAAAAATAAGACCCACTGCAGATATCCCTGCGTGGGTCTTATTTTTATTCGTTTAATTAGTCTCGTTGCTTACGCGCAGATTAATTACTCGATGATGGTAGCAACACGGCCTGA
>DLBG01000147.1:1261-11324 GCA_002494135.1 Lachnospiraceae bacterium UBA7027 | reverse complement strand
GAAGAGGCGCCCCTGCTAAGGGTGTAGGTCGGGCAACCGGCGCGAGGGTTCAAATCCCTCCTTCTCCGCATAAAAAACCATCTCATAACGAGATGGTTTTTTCTTTTGTTTCGGTTTATTCGATGTAATCGTCTTCGTTTCGTTTGCGGCGTTCCCGGTTACGGTTCATGACATCGCGTCTTCTCTTTGCGTGTTTGTATTCCCGGATAAAATGAATCGCCGTCACGCCCACAACGGACAGAAGCACGATTCCTCCAAGAACCATCAAAACGACTTTGATGTTAATGAAAATACCGTTTTTGTTACGGTTGGTAACCGGTTTTTTCTCTTCAGAGGATTGCTCTTCTCCGGATGCATCTTCCGCTTTTTCTTCGCTGCCGTCCTGAGTCAGCGTCTCCTTGCCGGATTCGTTTTCCGACTTTTCGTCGTTGTTAAACTCATCAAACAGTGTGGCATTCTCTGCGTTCATGCTTAAGTTCGCCACTCCGACCGGATTGCCGTGATAAAGGTAGGAAATCTTGGCTACCTGATTGGTGCTTCCCTCTTCATTGTAGGATAAATCATATTCCACATCGGCGAATTCCCCGTTCTTCGGCAGAATCACATATGCGGAAGGGTCGATGGATAAAATGGAGCGGTTGGATCCGAAAATATCCTGTCCCACGCTGAAAAATCCGGTTGAGAGAACGTTTCCGTCCTCCTGGTGTTCGGCAATGTTTACCTTCTTATAGTTCTCGAAGCCGTAGTTGAAAAGCGCCACGGTATCTTCAAACTGGTAAGGGGATTCCTCCTTCATGATCACGCAGATTAACTCCATTCCGTCCTTCTTGGCCGCGGAAACCAGCGTCTGACGCGCCTCGGAGGTAAATCCGGTCTTGGAGCCCACCAGATATTCGTATTCGTATTTCTTGCCCTTCACGAGCATGTTCTTCGTATTCAGTTTAAAGGAATCCTTCTGCGTCGGGGTTGCCACGAATTCACAGGAAGGTTCTCTGGAAAGGGAAGCCAAGTATTCATATCCGAAATAATACTTCGCGATTCTGGCTAAGTCCCTGCAGGTGGTGTAGTGACTTTCGTCATGAAGACCGTTGGGATTGGTAAAATGCGTATTGGTACAGCCGATTTCCTCCGCTTTCTGATTCATCATTTCCACGAATCCGTCAATGGAACCGCCGACATGTTCGGCAATCGCATTGGCCACTTCGTTGGCAGAGAGAATCATCATTCCTTCGAGCGCCTTGTTCATGGGAATGATTTCCCCGGCATCCATACCGATATTGGAATCGCCCCTGGCCACGGAATGCACCGCCTCATAGGAGAAGGTAACATCCTCATCCAGTTCGGCATTTTCGTAAGCTAAAAGCCCCGTCATAATTTTGGTTGTGGACGCGGGATACAGCTTTTCGTCGGCATTCTTGGCATAAAGAACGGCTCCCGTTTTAGCCTCAATCAAAACAGCGGCTTCGGCACCGATTGTGGGACCCTGCGGCCAGTCCTGTACCTCGTTGGTCTGCACCGGAAGCTGCATGCGAAGCTGTCTGGCATCCTCGTATTCGTCTGCCGAAACCGGCAGGAAAAACGTTCCGAAAACAAGGACTGCTGCCGTGACGGCGGCACCGACCCGGGCGGTAAATTTTATCCGTTTCTTTCGAAAGTTACGGTTCATAGTTACATTCATTCCTTACAATACTGCAAAGTGGCTGTCTCGTAGAGGTTTTCCCCTCTGCTGTCGATTACCACCGTTACCGGAAAATCTTTCACCGTCAGTTTCCGGATGGCTTCGGTTCCGAGATCGTCGTACGCAATGACTTCCGAGTCCGTAATGGCCTTCGAAAGCAATGCACCCGCACCGCCGATGGCTGCAAAATACACGCTGCCGTTACGAACGATGGCATCGCTGACTTCCCTGCTTCTTTTGCCTTTTCCGATCATACCGGCAAGACCCAGATCCAGAAGTCTCGGTGTATATTTATCCATGCGGCTTGCGGTCGTGGGACCTGCACTTCCGATGGGACGTCCCTCTCTTGCGGGTGACGGACCCATATAGTAAATAACGTTACCCTGTAAGGATACCGGCAGTTCCCCGCCTGCATCCAGTGTCTCGGCCATGCGCTTATGCGCGGCATCTCTTGCGGTATATACGGTACCGGTTAAGTACACCATGTCCCCCGCCTTTAAGGAAAGGGCCTCTTCTTTCGTAAACGGTACATTCAGATATCTGTCCATGATAAAATCCCCTTTACAGTACACGGCTTGCGTGACGGTTTACGTGGCAGCAGATGTTTACACCTACGGGAAGTCCGGCAATGTGTGTCGGATAGGTCAGAACATTGACGGCAAGCGCCGTGGTGCTTCCTCCCAGACCTCCCGGTCCGATGCCGGTAGCATTGATTCTTCGAAGCATTTCCTCTTCGAGGTCTTTTACGTAAGGAATTTCGGAATGCTCACCCACCGGTCTGGTTAATGCCTTCTTTGCCAGAAGAGCACATTTTTCAAAGGTTCCGCCGATTCCGACTCCGACCACCATGGGCGGACAGGCATTGGGGCCTGCGTCTTTTACGGCGGTAAGAATGGCATTCTTCACGCCTTCGATTCCGTCTGCGGGTTTTAACATAAAAACACGGCTCATATTTTCGCTGCCGAATCCTTTCGGTGCGATGGTAAGCTTTAACGAATCTCCCGGCACCACGCTGTAATGAATAACCGCCGGCGTATTATCCTTTGTATTCACGCGCTCGATGGGATCCGAAACCACGGATTTGCGAAGGAAACCTTCGGTATATCCCCTGCGTACGCCTTCGTTGATTGCATCTTCCAGCGAACCGCCGGATATATGTACTTCCTGTCCGAGTTCCACAAAGAAAACCGCCATACCCGTATCCTGACAGATGGGAATGGTATCTTCTTTGGCAATCTTAAGATTCTCTTCCAGCTTTGAAAGAATCTGTTTTCCGAGTGCGGATTCTTCCGTTTCGGCCGCTTTCTCCAGTGCCGCTTTCATATCGGATGACAGTCCGTAATTCGCCTCGATGCATAAATCCCGTACCGCCTCGGTAACGGCGGTTACTTCTATTTCTTTCATTTTTCTTCTCCAATAACGAAACCCGGCGGGATGGTACTCCGCGCCGGGTAAATTTCTTTAGAAACAAAATACTGCTGCTCCGTATGCGGGAATCGTGAATTCGATGTGATACTCTCTTCTGTCGCACTCACCTTCCACCGCGGTCAGTGTCTTCGGAATGACTCCGTTGTTTCCTCCGAACCTTTCCTCATCGGAATTCAAAAGCAGTTTGTATTTGCCCTTCTTCGGAACACCAATCCAGAGATTCTCTCTGCGCATCGGTGTCATGTTAAGAACTACCAGAATATTGTTCTTTCCGGATTTGCCCTTACGAACGTAGCTGTAAATGCTGCGGTCCTTGTCATCCGCGTTCATCCACTCGAAGCCGGACCAGTTGTTGTCAATTTCGTAAAGAGCCGGGTACTTGTTGTATATCGTAAGAAGCTCTTTCATAAAATCGCTCATGCCGCGGTTTAAGTGGTTCTCAAGCATATACCAGTCGAGCTCGCGCTCTTCACACCATTCACGCTCCTGCGCGAATTCCTGTCCCATGAACAGAAGCTTCTTTCCGCTGTGGGTAAACATATAGGTATAACCCACACGAAGATTTGCATACTTGTCCACCTGGTATCCGGGCATTTTATTGACCATGGAGCATTTTAAGTGAACCACCTCATCATGGGAGATGGGCAGAATATAATTCTCACTGGAGTTATAGCTCATTGCGAAGGTCAATTTGTAGTGGTTGTTCTTACGGAAGTAAGGATCCAGCTTCATGTATTCACAGAAATCGTGCATCCAGCCCATGTTCCACTTAAAGGTAAAGCCAAGGCCGCCTTCTTCGGGAGCCGCGGTAACCTTCGGCCATGCGGTGGATTCTTCCGCAATGGTGCAGACACCGGGATAAGATCCGCGAACCACGGAATTCAGATGTTTGAAAAATTCAATCGCTTCGAGATTCTCGTTTCCGCCGTATTTGTTGGCAACCCATGCGCCGTCCTGCTTGCCGTAATCCAGATAAAGCATACTTGCTACGGCATCCACACGAAGACCGTCAATGTGGAATTCCCGAATCCAGAACAATGCGTTGGCAATTAAGAAGTTCTTTACTTCGCTCATGCCGTAGTTGAAAATTTTGGTACCCCAGTCCGGATGCTCGCCGAGTCTTGAATCGGGATGCTCAAAGAGGGGCTGTCCGTCAAAGTTTGCAAGGCCGTGGGCATCTCTCGGGAAATGGGCAGGTACCCAGTCAAGAATGATGCCGATGCCGTTCTGATGCATCAAATCCACGAGATAACGGAAATCATCCGGCGTTCCGTAGCGGGACGTGGGTGCATAATATCCGGTTACCTGATATCCCCAGGAGCCGTCAAAAGGATGTTCTGCAATGCCCATCAGCTCGAGGTGGGTGAATTTCATTTCTTTTAAGTATTCCAGAATACGGTCCGCGAATTCGCGATAATTGTAGAAACCGTCGTTTTCCGGAACGGGGTGACGCATCCAGGAACCGATGTGACATTCGTAAATTGCCATCGGACGTTCAAATTCGTTTTTGGATGCCCTGTCTTCAATCCACTTTTCGTCTTTCCACTCGAAGTTGTTTAAATCATAAATTCTCGAAGCGGTTCCGGGACGAAGCTCCGCATAATTGGCGAAGGGATCTGCCTTGTATAATTTTTCTCCCGAAGGAGTGTGAATCAAAAACTTGTAATAATCTCCCTGCTTGACATCCTTGATAAACAGGGTGTAAATTCCGGAGTCCGGCTGACGCTCCATTAAATACTGGTCCTCGTTCCAGCCGTTAAAAGAACCGATTACGTGAACCGCTGCCGCGTGAGGGGCCCATACCGCAAAGAATACGCCTTTCTTCCCGCCGACTTCCGTCACATGTGCACCGAGTTTTTTATAGATATCGTAGTGAGTGCCCTGGCCGAATAAATAGCGGTCATCCTCCGAAATAAAGATGGATTTTGCTCCCTTTTTTTCTGCCATATCCCTAATCTCCGTTCGTTATTTTTTTCTGTATTCGAAATCTTTCTCTCTTAAAATGACACGATGATCGTCATCATATCTCTTACCGGTTAAGGTACGTGTAAATTTACCGACGCTCTTGCGATCCGCATGATCGATGGCATCCTGCACAAGTTCTTTCACTTCTTCGACGGATACCAGATGGGTTCCGATCTGAAGTTCGGAAATTCTTCCGGAGAAGGCAAGCATTGCCATATTGTCTATTTCGTAACCCAGATCATTTGCGTACTTTCTTCCGTATTCCGCAAGCATTTCGGGGCTCATGGCGATGATGTCCACACGGCCGTTAAAGAATCTTTCGAGAACCGGCGCTCTCTCTAAGAGACGTCTGATTTCCGACTTGGAATCCAGGAGGAATACCTCAACACCCCTTGCCTCCTGATTCAGGTTCTGCAGTACCGCGTTGATGGTGGAGTTGGTCATTTTACCCGCGCGGGTTACAATCAGCGCACCGTTGACAAGTTTGGCGAAAATATCTCCGACATCCTTGGTATTTAACTTCTCTGCTCCGATTTTGGCCACTCCGCCCGTAAAATTGGGATCCGTGGAACGCAGATTCTTGGTAAAGAGTTTCGCAAGCTGAACCTCGGACTCCTGACCGTCTGCCGTAATGATGACATTACCCGTATAAGCGGCAAGCGTCATGCATTCGCAGGTCTCCATAATCTGCTGCTTCATCTTCTTGGAATAAAGGAACGGAGCAAAGATCTTCTTCTCTTCCTTGGACATGTCGCCGTTTCCGCCGGATTCGCTCTCTTCGGCTTCTTCCTTCTCTTCCTTTAACGCTTCTTTGATTTCTTCCCTGGAAATTACTTTGGTTGCCGCCGATTCTTCTTCTTCGACTTCCTCGGTATTTCCGGCATTCTCTTGTACGTTATCCACTTCGTCCCAGATGTTTCCCGAAATCTCCTGGGTTACGGAACCGTGGTATTTTTCTTTCGTGTTTTCTTCGACAGCCGCTTCTTTGGCCTCTTCTTCGGGTACCTCTTCCTCGGATTCTTCCTCCTCGGATTCTTCCTGTGCGGTTTCCTCCTCTTCGGATTCTTCCGCCGGACTTTCGCTTACGGTTGCTTCGTCAGGCGCTTCTTCGGTTTCCTCTTCGTAATTCTCTTCTTCAAAAGTCTCTTCGACTTCTTCGCTTACCTGTACTTCAACGGTTTCGGCAGCCTCTTCCCCGGTTTCTTCTGTTGTTTCCGGAATCTTTGCAGCTTCCTTTTCGTCCTCTTCAAGAATGTCGCGAATCATCTTTTCTTCGGGATCTTCTTCGGTTTCTTCGGGAACGGGAGGCGCTTCGATTACCTTGCCGATTTTTAACTCCTCGCTCTTTTCGGGAGTTCTTGCGGCGGTTTTGCCTTTCTTCATGTCCTCAAGGGAAACGCCCTTGATAAAATCTTCCGACGTGCTCTGTGCCGTTACGGAATTAATCAGCGCGGGATTCTCCAGCGTCGCAAGCAGACCGGAATTTGCTTCCTTGTCGAATTCCGCAAACATGTTTCCGGTATTTTCCAAAGTCTTCTTACGAAGTCCTTCCTGCATCTTGAGCTCTTTCTGTCTCTTGATGTTTTCCCACTCCGCCATGATATCCTGGATATTAATCTGTCCGCTGATCTGTTTCTCTTCGGGATTCGGTAACAAGTCCTCCTCCGAATACTGCATCGGCCCCGTGGTTTTGATGACTCTCATCGGACCGGTTTTGGACTTTTTAACGCTTAATTCCCCGTTTACTTTATCCTTGCCCACAACTACAACCTCCGGCTCCACTTCCTGAAACTCTTTAATTAACTCTACCGTGCCGTCTTTCAATACCTTCTCTTCCACCACACCGCCGGCAACCGGCATGGTTTCAAAGCGGCCTTCCTCTTCTCCGGTCAGCCTGCCGAGACTCTTGGGAAGCTCTCTTCCCTTCATGTCCTGTTTGTATTGTTCCTTAAACTCCCGCAGTCTGGTATTGTCCGATACGGGGCTTTCTTTTCTTGCATTACGGGACATCAGTTCGCCCGTGGCGTCCTCGAAGAATACTTCTCCGGCGTCCGGTCTGACATCACCAAAAGAACCGGTAGCAGATTTAACCGATACTTCTTCCGCCGGTTCTTCTTCCGGAAGCCTGCTCACCATGGAGGGCTCTCCGCCGATATAATCCTTTAAATTTGCCGCCAGCTCCGCCTGAAGATCGATGGTGTTGAATTTACCCATGTTAATGGTCTTAACATGGAAATCCTCTTCCGGCTCTTCTTCCCGGACGGGTTCGGTCTTAACCTCTTCCTTCGGGGTTTCTTTTTCCTGGGATTTGGGGATACGTCCGGTATTTCCGGTTCTTACTCTTTCCTTACGTTCCAGACGGCGGTTATAAATCATCTCCTGTTCGGGGGTTAAGGGTTCATGAAGCATTTTCAGTTCCATTGCCTTGTAGACATAGGAACCCTCACCGAACCAGAGAATCAGTTCGTCGCATTCCTCAACACACTTTTCCGCCATTCCGGCACGATGATATAAAGTGGCAAGTTCGTACTCCCACTCTTCAATCCGGTCATGACGTTTTAAGGTCTCCAGAATCTCGATTCTCTCATCGATTCCGGCTTCCAGCGCTTTTAACATTTTATATTTTAAAATATAAACGCTGGGATCCTTGGGTGCCAGGGCCACATATTCTTTGTAATATTCCGTTGCCGCTTCAAAATCGCCGAACTCCAGGCATACATCGCACAGAGCAAAAATAACATTCTTCGCATAAGGACTTCTTTCGTATGCCAACTCCAGAAGGTTTCTGCATTCCGTATAATTCCGACAAATTTTGTAAAGGTCCGCAACTTTATATAGGGTAACCGCATTCTTGATGCGGTGCCATTCGATGGTATCCGCAAGACGTGCAGCTTCTTTGTACTGCTTCTTCTTCTTCAGCTTCTCGATTTCTTCAATTCGAAGCTTGCTTTCATACTTATCCAAAAGAGTTCTCCTCTGAAAAAACCAATCTATTAAAATAAAAAATCACGAATTTACGCATTTTAAATCAGTATTAAGTTTAGCATAGGGACCCCTTTCTGTCAAAGAATGAATGCCTGTTTTCGGGCGAATTCATAAAAATATTACAAAAATATTACAATTAGTTAATATTTTGTCCGGACGGGATGAAAAAGCCCATATTCTTGCGATTTGCAGGCATTCTGTAGTATAATTTTATCTGGTGGCTGAAAACGGAGTGATCTTGGGGGATAACTTATGATTTTCGATACACACGCGCACTACGATGATGACGAATATGTTCAGGACCGGGAGGTTTTACTGGCGAAGTATGCTTCGCTCGGCAAATACTGCATGGTAAATGTCGGAGCAAGCATGGACGGGAGCTACGCAAGCATCGATCTTGCGGAAAAATACCCCTTTATTTTTGCAGCGGTCGGGCTCCATCCGGATTATGCGCTGAACTGGAACGAAGGAAGCGAAGCGATGCTTCGCCGTCTTTCCAAACATCCCAAATGCGTGGCCATCGGCGAAATCGGCCTTGACTATTATTACGAAGAACCGGAACGCGATGCACAGTTAATTGCCTTCGAAGGACAGTTAAATCTGGCTAAATCCTTAAACAAACCGGTTATTATCCATTCCCGCGATGCGGCAAAGGATACCATCGATTTACTGAAAAAGACCGACATCGGTCAGTGCGGAGGAATCATGCACTGCTTCTCCTATCCGCCGGAAGTGGCGAAGCAGGCGCTGAATCTGGGATTTTATATCGGAATCGGCGGTGCGCTTACCTTTAAAAACGCAAAGAAACTGCCCGATGTGGTAAAAATGTGCCCCTTAAAACGACTGGTGATGGAAACCGACTGTCCTTACATGGCGCCCGTTCCGCTTCGCGGTCAGAGAAACGAATCCACTTATTTATCCTACGTTTGTAGTCGAATTGCGGAGATTAAGAACACGACTCCCGAAGAGGTGGAACGCATCACATACGAAAATGCCCTGAAAGTATACCGTTTAAAGGAAGCACAGGATTGGAACCAAAAAACAATCTGGGTAAAACAGGAAGATTAAATGGCAGATCTCGGAAACATCGGAAGAACCCTGCAGGTTCTTGACAAATACAACTTCAATTTTCGGAAAAACTACGGACAGAACTTCTTAATCGACGACCATATTTTAAATAAAATCGTCGATGCGGCAGGAATTACAAAAGACGATCTGGTTCTCGAAATCGGTCCCGGAATCGGTACCATGACGCAGTATTTATGCGAACGGGCCGGAAAGGTCATCGCCGTGGAAATCGACTCTTCCCTGATTCCGATTCTGAAAGATACCCTCTCGGCTTACGACAACGTTACGGTCATTAACGAAGACATTCTGAAGGTGGATATCCGCAAACTGTCCGACGAACAAAACGGCGGAAAGCCGATTAAGGTAGTGGCGAATCTGCCCTACTATATCACGACACCCATCGTTATGGGGCTGTTTGAAAGTCATGTGCCCTTAAAGAGCATCACGGTTATGGTTCAAAAGGAAGTGGCCGAACGGATGCAGACCGGTCCCGGAAGCAAGGATTACGGTGCTTTATCCCTGGCCGTTGCCTATTATTCCAAAGCAAAGGTCGTGGCAACGGTATCTCCTTCCTGCTTTATTCCAAAGCCCAACGTCGAAAGCAGCGTCATTCATATGGAAGTTTACGATACACCGCCGGTTACGGTCGAAGACGAGGCCTTTTTATTCGCGGTCATCCGGGCCTGCTTTAACCAGCGGCGCAAAACCCTGGTTAATTCCTTATCCAACGCCGGGAATCTGCATGTTTCCAAAGAGCAGATCCGTCTGGCAATCGAAGAGATGGGCAAACCTGAGACCATCCGCGGAGAAACCTTTACTTTAGAGGAATTTGCCACGCTTTCAAATCTTTTGAAAAAAATACTTGCAAAGCAGGTTACTTTATAATATAATTCATTTTGCGCTGTAAATTAGCGAATGCGCGATTAGCTCAGTTGGTAG
>DLBG01000147.1:0-1171 GCA_002494135.1 Lachnospiraceae bacterium UBA7027 | reverse complement strand
GGGTTCGAGCCCCTGATCGCGCAGGAAGCACTGATTTTGTGGACACAGGAGCCATGGGGTTGGTGCTTATTTTTTTGCTTTGTGCTGCCGTACATGCACCCGGATGGATATGCTATAATGAAACAAAAAAAGCAAGACAGGAAAGAGCAGGCAAATGAAAAAGGTCCTTGAATTTCTGAAAAAAGAACCCATGCTGACCGTCTCCGTTCTGGCTGCCGTTATCTCCTTATTTATCACGCCCCCGACTTTGGAGCGCATAAAGGGACTTGACTGGCATACGCTGGGAACGCTTTTTATGATGCTCTGCGTTTTGGAAGGTTTTAAGCAGGAGAATATCTTTCGTCCGATTGTCCGCTTCTCAAGACACTTAACTTCCATGATCATTCTTTCCATGTTCCTGATTTTCGGTGTCTTTTTCTCCTCGATGTTTGTCACAAACGACGTTTCCTTAATTATATTCGTGCCCCTGACAATTCTTTTATTCCGGGCCGGCGGAAAGGAAGCCTACATTCTTCCGGTGATTTCCATGGAAAACATTGCGGCCATCCGCGGCTCTCTGCTGATGCCTTTCGGAAGCCCGCAGAATCTGTTTTTGTTTGAGCAGTCCAAAATGAGCGCCCTGCATTTTATGATGCATATGGCCCCTCTTTGCGTAAGTTCCGGAATTCTGCTGATTCTGTTTTTGCTGGTATTGTATCGGAAGAATCTGAAGGAAAAAATCGAATTGAACTGCGGCGAAGTTGCCGGAGAATGGGATAAGAAGGATCGTCCGAAACGAATCGGTTATCTGGTTCTGTTTCTGTTGATTATTTTTACCATCGTATCACGTACGAAATACTGGCCGGTCGCCATTGCCGTTGTAATCATCACGATTGCGATTTTAAATGCGAAACTGTTTTTGCAGGTGGATTACGTATTATTGGTAACCTTCCTCTGCTTCTTTATTTTCTCATCATCCGTTGCGGCCAATCCGGCCATTTCGGCATTTCTGAAAAAAACGGTAACGGGACACGAATACTGGGCGGTTCTGATTTTAAGCCAGGCCATTTCCAATGTGCCTGCCACCATCGTATTATATCCTTTCTCCGAAAGTTTTTCGGGCTTAATCTACGGCGCGGACACTGCAGGCCTCGTATCCTTAATCGGGTCTTTGGCTTCGGTCATCAATTAC
>DLBG01000115.1 GCA_002494135.1 Lachnospiraceae bacterium UBA7027 | reverse complement strand
ATTCTTTCATTTTTACACTAAACATTTCATCCGACATAGCATTTCTCCCTTCTGCATTTTACTCATTGAGTATATAATAGCACATATTTTTTGTTTACACAATGAGTATATTGCAAAGAGCCACTATATCTTTCGTGAATCGTAGTATTTTGGTAGTAAATTTTCCTTGTTTCAACAGCGTATATCTTCTATGCCCCGGATCATTTCAATGATCAAATCATGGGTCGGGGTTTGTACATTTTCATCATGCGGCAGCATCCCGCGTTCATCATCCCAGATACGTGTTTCCACATCATCAATCGGTCTTCCTACGGTATTGTACTGTCAGGCCGGTGAATCGCCTGAATATGAATCATATCATAAAAAGATTTTTCAATCATACCACCGTATATCCTTCCTCAGCCAGTACACTTAAGGCTTTCTCAAAATTTTCTTCTTTTACCAGGATATAATCCGTATTGTAAGTGGAAACGGCAAAAATTCCTATTTTATGTTCCGCAAGGATTCCGGACAGTTTTGATAAAATACCGATCAACGAAAAATCGAGTATTCCCTGAATACGAAATCCTCTCCATCCATCATCACGTTCTAAGGTTTTGGACGGAGTGTCCTTCGTCTTACACACCAGTGACAGTTCTTCGTCTGTCTTTCCGATAAAATAAAAATCAGCTGTCGTATCTATTGCAGATATATCTTCCACTTTGCATACAGTCAGTTTGTATTCGATTTTCTTCAGTTCCATTTTTCTCCTTCTTCCAAAAACAAAATCAGACCGTTATGCCTTTTCAATGGTTTGGCAAAATCAATCCGTAAGAGATCTGATCAGTATCCAAGAAATTCCTGCAGTTTTTTGTCGGGAAGCAGTTCCTTTTTGCCGAGTCCGAACGAGTAGTCCGGAACGATTTCCAGATAACGGTCCAGGAATTCCTCGTATGTCTTTGCTTCAAAGCAGTACGGTGTGATGAAAAAATCCCTGCTGCCACCGGTCGTGCGGTCTCCTGCGGTTACGCTGACTTTGTAGTCACCCGACTTCAGCTTATAGAAAGCATATCTCTCAAGATTCCAGCCGTGCAGACTGATATGACCGAATGAAACGGCATAACTTGCCACGGTTTTATTGGCCATAAGCGCTGCATTCTGGTAGACATATTCGACACTCTCTATAAAACGTTCCGCGCTTTCGACATCATACACCGAATACTTTTTTTCGGGCGGATATCTTCTTACAAATTCAAAGTCCCCTTTTACCTTCCTTATATCGTACTGCCAGGTATTTTCGAGCATTTTTTTGTCAAGCCATCGATAATCCTTCTTTACATTATTGAAGGCCTTTTTCAGATATACATCTATGTCCGTACCGAATTTGAATTTCTCTTCCGGGTTCGAGTGCTCCACGGTATCGCGGGTATATCTGTACAGAAACTCTATGAACTCGTCCGAAGTTTTGCCCTCTGTCCACGGAGTCACTATTTTTGAATTGTCATAATAGCCTTCGCTGATCTGACCGAAAACATAGTTACCGTGAAGGCGCGCAATCTCCCAGACCGGCGTTTTCTTCTTCATCATCGGCAGAGTTGCCCAGTCGAATTCCTCCTTAAGTTTTTCCAGCGCTTTTTCGTAGTATACGTTGACGTCTGTTCCGTATTTGAAAAGCTCCGGATCGACGGCCGCATTTTTATTCCGCTTCTTTTCCTGCTTTATCTCGTTCTTAAGTTCCTCCTCCGCCTCGAAGGTGTCATCGGGCCCAAGCGGTGTCCATGCCCATACTTCATCCCAGCCGTGGCTCGCAAGTGCCGACGAATAAATAAAGGCTCCTCCGGCTTCATTCCTCCACTTGTTCCATCTGCCTGCCGCAAGAGTTCCGTCCTTCATAATCAAAAGGCAGAACTGCTCTTCTTTTGGATATTTTTTGTCTGCAAACGACTTAAACTTCTCAAACCGGACATTGGGACTGCCTTCTTCTTCGGCCCCGAGATTAATCCTTTTGACCTCTTCTTTTTTAAGACTGCCCGAAAGGTCATATCGTTCTAAAGAGTGCCATCTTACAACCTCTTTGGAATCAACGGTGTCGGCGGTTCCGCGTATAAACTCACCGTTATTTCCGTCTCCGGACGGAAGCCAGCCGCCCGCGGTATAAGTCCCTGTTTTCAGTTCAAGCAGGCAGTATTCTCCGTAATGCGGCATAACCCCGTTTGAAACATCATAAAATTCGTTAAACGACAAGGTGAGTTTCTTATAATCGACGTTAAACATTACTCCTCCTCATTTTATAATCCTACATCTGTTTCGGAACAGGATTGAGTTTCATCTTCGGAGCATTTGCAAGCAGGAACCGCAGCACATTCTCCATATCCTGATGCTGGACGCCGTAAAGTCCTTTGTTTCCGTACAAATCCACAATCTCCAGATAATCGAATTTCGTATTTTCATTTAAGCCCTTAGATTCCCAGTATGCTTTTCCGATTGCATCACCGGCAAGGGATGCGGCTGTCATTACGGGATTATTAATATAAATCACGATTCGCTCCGGAATGTATGTCGTTGTTACGTCCCGGATACTGTTTAAATTCATCAGCTTGGTATAGGCGTTGCCCGCCACGATAAACTCCTCGGTAATCAGCGTGACCATCGAATGGGAACCATCCAGAGAATATGCAATATAAGCCGGATTTCGCAAACCGTTATTGATTCGCCCGGCCAGTTTTGCCGCGCCTCCCTGCCTTAAAATATCCGGATGAGTCTTTACCGAGGACATTTTTACAATCAGTATCACGATAAAAACAATCGCTGCAATAAAAAGCAGAAGAAAAATAATCGTCACCGCATTTAAAAAGCCGAGGCTCTTAACGCACAGTCCGCCGCCCACACCGGCTGACAGCGCCACGATTCCGAGCACAATGATACCGTTTTTATAGTTTCCACCCAGCTGTTTGTAAATATCCTCTTCCGTGATTCCGTAATCCATGTCTTTCCCTCCCCAATATACTCCTGGCTTAACTTCCGATGCCTTTGGTTTTACAGTGCAGGCAGTACCTTATTTTCTATAAAATCAACTCTGTCAAAAATCCTCGGTTTAAACGTACCGGTAATACCGACCGATACCTTCCGATCAAGATTCACATAAATGATATTTCCGGAATCACCGATTGCCGCATAGACCTCTCTGTCTTCAAACGGCTTGTACCATAAGTAACCGTAACTCATAAAACCGAAGCGTTCTCCCAGTTTTATGTACGGTGTGGTCATCTCTTTTATGTATTCTCCGGAAAGAATTCTTTTGTCATGATACAAACCGCCGTTTAGTACCATGTTTCCGATAACCGCCATATCTTTTGCCGACATGCACAGTCCCCAGCCTGCGGTGACCGTATCCTGAGGATCCGAGTACCACTCGAATTTTCTGGGATTCTTATTCATAAGAAAATCAAACTGGTCTTCCTTGGAACTGCCTCCGTGTACGACGCGCTTTTTTAACCCCAGCGGTTCAAACAGATTCTCATTCGCAAAATCGATACATTTCTCTTTGGTCGCTCTTTCTATGATGCCGACGAGAATCTGGATGCCTATCGTTGAATATCTGAATTCATTGGTAATTCCGTTTCTGCCGCCGAGAAAATCAAGTGTCGTAAGAGTCCAGTCCTGTGAAGTACAGACTTTTTTCCACGGATCCGACTTGCCTTTATACGGTGCCGTCATGGTCAGCAGATGCCGGATTGTAACATCGTAAATCGTTTTCTCTCCGCGTTTCACCTGATAATCCGGGAAATAATCCATCACCTTCCGGTCAACACTGTCAATAAAGCCCCTGTCCAGTGCGATTCCGGTAATCAAAGCCACTACGCCTTTGGTCACGGAATTGACATTCATTGCGTCTTCGCTCGTAAAACCGTGCCAGCAATCGTCATAAACCGTTTCGCCGTCTTTTATGGCATAAATCTGGCAAATATTGCTCTCATTTCCGGAGCTTTCGGAAACATGGCCGTGAAGTTGTTCCTGATTCAATAAAATAGCCTCCTCTTAAAACAGATTCAGACGTCCTAAGAAAAGGCTAATAGAATTAAAAATTAAATTCAAGTAAAATTTTATCGAATATCCCATCCGTCCACTGAAATACCTTTTTCATCAACGGATTAGCCTCGAAGATCCACAGCCGGATTTTTTCAGCCATCGCGCAAAGCAGATAAACGGCTAAAATCACAAACAGAGAATGTGCAATTAAAAGTCCCGGATTGCCGATTCTCTCCGGCCTGAGAATCCCGCGGAAGAACCATTTGACACTGTAATCGTTTAAATGAAGCAGATAAACACCAAGCGTTGTGGGCGCTAGGAATGCGATGACACGGCCCACTGCACTGCTTTTGATTGTCATGTTTTTAATCAGTCCGAATAAAAATAACGCACTAAGAAGCGTGAATACAAAATTGTAATTATAAAGAACCTTCGCATATCCGTATTCTTTGTCCGCATAGCATTTTAACAATCCGAATATTACCCTCGGAACATAGATACAAAGAATGCTGATTAAATACCCCGCAAGACATTTTCCTTTTGAGGAAAAAAACGGCACTCCGAATTTTCGGATATAGGCTCCGAAAATATAAAGGCAGACAAACCACGGCAGAGAATATCCGCGGGAAAGATTTAAAAAGTCTGTATAATGAAAAACCGATGGTAAAACGGAAAATACCGCAAACAGACTGATGCAAAGTACTTTTAAGCGCAACCTGTCGCAATTTTCGATGAGAAGATTTATAAAGGGGCTTAGAATCAGCAAAAAGATATACTTGGTCATAAACCAGTAAGTTTCGTTCGTAATCGGCAAAAGGCTCTTCTTTACCCCGGCTGCTTCAAACGAATTCATCCCGGCAAGACAGCTTACCAGATACAAAATCACCGTGTACTCCAGTACCTGCAGCCAGATACGAAGCACACGGCTTATTTTAAATTTCTTTTCACACATGAAAAATCCCGTTAACAGAACATAACAGTTTACGGCACAGATACAACAGGATTCAAAGAACCATGCCACATAGAATCCAGGTTCGGATGCCGGCACTTTGTCAAGAAAGCCGGTCTTGCCCCAGTAATGAAGTGTAACAACCATAACCATTGCGATAATGCGCAACAGTTCGAAATTCATCTCTCTTTTTTTATCCGCGGCTTTCAGATTCATAACAATACTATTATTGTTTTATCCGAGTGCCACGTCAAGTGCCATCATCAATGTAAATCCGAATGCAAACATCACAACACCGATGTTGGAATGTTTTCCTTCCGACATTTCCGGAATCAGCTCTTCCACCACCACATAAACCATGGCTCCGGCTGCAAAACTTAACAAATACGGCATGGCCGGAACAAATAAGCCCGCTGCCAGTATCGTAAGAAGCGCGCCGACAGGTTCCACCGCACCGGATAAAACACCTCCCAGAAAAGCTTTTCCCTTACTCTTTCCTTCCGCACACAGAGGCATGGAGATAATGGCACCTTCCGGAAAATTCTGAATTGCAATTCCGATTGCCAGTGCCAGTGCCCCGCCTGTCGTAATGGTTGCATTTCCCGCCAGAAGTCCTGCCAAAACCACACCGACCGCCATTCCCTCCGGAATGTTGTGCAGTGTAACCGCAAGGACCATCATCGTCGTTCGCTTCAGCTTTGATTTCGGTCCTTCGGACTGTGTGGCATTTAAATGCAGATGCGGAATCACACTGTCCAGCAAAAGCAAAAAGAGAATTCCGAGCCAGAAGCCGATAAATGCGGGAAGGAAGGAAAGTTTTCCCATATTTTCCGACTGATCCATGGCCGGGATAATCAGGCTCCAGACAGATGCCGCCACCATAACGCCTGCGGCGAATCCGGTCAGAGCCTTTTGTACCTTATCTCCCAGCTGCTTTTTCATAAAGAATACGCAGGCGGAACCGAGTGACGTTCCCGCAAAGGGGATTAATAATCCTATTATTGTAGTTTTGTTCATAACTGAATTACTGCTATTGCACAGGGCATCCGGCCGTCGACCACATAGTACTCAACATCCCGGTATCCCATCCTGCGAAAGAATTCCATGTAGGAGCGCAGATCAAACTGGTTCTGAAAATTCGCACCCATTTTTCCTACGATTCCCGTAACAAAACGGTTTGACTGCTTCGCCATGTTGATGTAAGTCGGAATGATGATTTTTCCGCCCGGCTTAACCACTCGTTCGAGCTCTTCCATCGCTTTTTGCGGTTGCGGAAGAAGGTGAATGACATTGCCGGCTATGGCTTTGTCAAAACGGTTGGCTTTGCATTTCAGATTCGTGATATCTGCTTTTTTAAACGTTACATTGCCGTAACGTCTGCATTTTTTCGAAGCCTTCCGAAGCATTCCGATTGAAAAATCACTTGCTATCATTCTTCTGCACTTCGGCGCCACATCAACCGTAATGCCGCCGGTTCCGCAGGCGCATTCGAGCACGGTATCTCCTGCTTCGACAAACTCGGCAACCTTCTTTCCGGTACCCTTATAAACTTTGTAATTATATACAGTTTCGAAGAAATCGTATAAAGACGATGCTTTATCCCAGAACATGCCGTTCCCTCCCTGCATGATTTTTTTTAATTATATCACGACAGGTTTTTGTTTGGCACCTGCTCTCCCGCATTTTTACAGCCCGAACACATTTTACAGTGTGCACAGTTTCCGCCGCAGGATGATTTGCCCTGTTTCTTTTCTTTGATCAGAAATACTATGATTCCCGCCACTGCCAGAGCAAGTATTAACGTTATCACTATGGTACCTGCATTTGCAACCATCCAGGAAATCATAAATCACACCTCGCTTTATTTGGCACTTGCCACCGTAAGCTTATTAGCTTCTTTGTATTTTTTAATAAACAGCATATAAATCATTCCGCCGAGTGCCGCCGTCGCAAAGATGATTCCGACTACGTTTGCCTTGCCGATAAAGATATTGCCGAACTGGTTAATCATCAGGGAAATGATATAAGCGAATCCGCACTGATATCCGATTGCAAACCATGTCCACTTGGCGTTGTTCATTTCACGTTTGATTGCACCGATTGCCGCGAAGCAGGGAGCGCAAAGAAGGTTGAATACCAGGAAGGACATGCCACTGACGCCTGTGAATGCCTGCGCAAGTGCCTGCCATGTGGTAAGTTCTCCGCCTCCGTAAAGCACACCCATGGTGCCTACGATGTTTTCCTTGGCTACAAGACCGGTAATCGAAGCGACTGCTGCCTGCCAGTTACCCCATCCGAGAGGAACAAAGATCCATGCAAGGACGCTTCCGATTCTGGCCAGAATGGAAAGCTCCAGCTCATCCTCCGCAAGCATGCGGAAACCGTCGGAAGTGAATCCGAAGTAAGAGGTAAACCATACTACAATTGTAGAAAGTAAAATAATCGTTCCGGCTTTCTTAATGAAGGACCAGCCTCTCTCCCACATGGAACGAAGCAGGTTTCCGAGAGTCGGCATATGATATGCGGGAAGCTCCATTACGAAAGGAGCGGGATCCCCGGCAAACATTTTTGTTTTCTTAAGCATAATACCGGAAATAATAATTGCAGCCATTCCGATAAAATATGCGGATACCGAAATCCACGGTGAGCCACCGAAAATCGCGCCTGCAATCATTGCAATGAACGGAACCTTTGCGCCGCAGGGAATGAAGGTTGTGGTCATGATGGTCATTCTTCTGTCACGCTCGTTTTCAATGGTACGGCTTGCCATAACACCCGGCACACCGCATCCGACACCGATTAACATCGGAATGAAGGATTTACCGGAAAGTCCGAATTTACGGAACACCCTGTCGAGAACGAAAGCGATTCTTGCCATATAGCCACAGGCTTCCAGAAATGCCAGCAGGAAGAAAAGCACCAGCATCTGCGGAACGAAACCGAGTACCGCACCGACACCGGCAACAATACCGTCAAGAATCAGTCCCTTTAACCAGTCTGCTGCGTTGACTTTATCAAGCCCCGCTTCCACGATGGCGGGAATACCGGGTACCCAGACGCCGTACTGTGAAGGATCTGGCTCTTCTCCGATTTCCTTAAGTGTTGCAACGGCTTCGTTATAGTCATCAAGCGTTGCCGTCTCTTCACTGACTTCCAGTGTTTCTTCATCTTCCACGGTATAGATAAAATCACCCGTGGGTTCCGTACCGTTCTCTTCCACGTACACGTTGTATCCGTCCACGATTGCGGACGCATCGGCAAATCTCTCTGCCAGCTCTGCGTATCCCTTATCGATTCCGAACAGATGGAAACCGTCGCCGAAAATGCAGTCATTAGTAAAATCCGTTGCCGGCGCACCGACACCAACCATGGCAATCCAGTAAACCGCAAACATGATCGCGGCAAAAATAGGAAGGCCGAGCCATCTGTTGGTGACGATTTTATCGATTTTATCCGAAGCGGAAAGTGCTCCGGCGTTTTTCTTTTTATAGCAGGATTTGATTACCTCTGCAATATATACGTAACGTTCGTTTGTGATGATGCTTTCCGAATCGTCGTCCAGTTCTTTCTCTGCCGCCTGAATATCGTTTTCGATGTGGGACATTTTATCCGCAGGAATATTCATCTGCTCCAAAACCTTGTCGTCACGCTCAAAAATCTTTATGGCGTACCATCTTTGCTGCTCTTCCGGCATGTCATGCACAACGGCTTCTTCGATATGTGCAATCGCATGCTCCACAGGACCGGAGAAGGTGTGAAGAGGAACGGTCTTGCCGTTTTTCGCCGCTTTGATGGCCTCTTCCGCCGCTTCCGTTACGCCGTCTCCCTTTAACGCGGAGATGTCCATTACTTTGCAGCCGAGGTTTCTGGAAAGTTCCTCAATGCGAATTTCATCGCCGTTTTTCTTTACAATATCCATCATGTTAATGGCAATGACTACCGGAATTCCAAGCTCGGTAAGCTGGGTGGTCAGATACAGGTTTCTTTCCAGGTTTGTTCCGTCGATAATGTTTAAAATCGCATCGGGACGTTCATTGATTAAATAGTTTCTGGCAACAACTTCCTCCAGAGTGTAGGGAGAAAGGGAATAGATACCGGGCAGGTCGGTGATGGTAACATCATCGTGTTTTTTTAACTTACCCTCTTTTTTCTCTACCGTAACACCGGGCCAGTTTCCGACAAACTGATTCGAACCGGTGAGCGCGTTGAACAGGGTTGTTTTACCGCTGTTCGGGTTTCCTGCAAGTGCAATTGTGATACTCATCTTTAAGCCTCCTCAACCTCGATCATTTCCGCATCCGCTTTGCGAAGGGATAATTCATAGTTTCTTACCGTAACTTCAATCGGGTCTCCGAGCGGTGCAACCTTACGAACATAGACCTGTGTGTGCTTGGTAATGCCCATGTCCATGATTCTGCGTTTTACGGCGCCTTCACCGTGAAGCTTGACAACGGTTGCAGTCTCGCCGACTTTCACATCTCTTAACGTTTTCACTTTCCTCTCCTCCTATACCATTATTTTTCCGGCAAGCTCGTTGCTTAATGCCACTCTGCTTTCTTTGACCTTGACGATTTTATTTCCGCCGAGCGAGCTTACAATGCTCACTTCTCCTCCGACGGTAAATCCGAGGTCTTCCAAATGTTTCTTTACTTCCGGGTTTCCGCCGATTTTCTTGATAATCTGCGGTTCTCCGGCCTGTGCATAAATCAGAGGCATCATGATGCTCCTCCTTTAAAATAATGAATTTAGTTAGGTCCGTCTAACCATAAGTCATAAAATAAGGTTAGCCACACCTAACCACTTGTAAGTATAGTTAGATGGAGCTAACCTGTCAAGTACTCTTTTTTTTATAATGTTTTTTTCAGATTACCGATCCGCATTCCGGACAGAATTTTCCGGTTTCTCCGCTCCAACCGCAGGTTTTGCAGGTTTTCGTTTTCTTCGCGGTAATCGTTGTTCTTTGTTCGCTCAGCCTCTTGTCCTTCGGCCATGCGACACTGTAAGACACATTCAGAACGATTTCTTTTTTCGATTCTGCGCTCATCTCCCAGGAAAGTTCTCCGGTTTCCTCGTTTAAAGATGCATCGGAAAGAACGGATGTCTCAACCACAATCGTTTTCTCCGTTGACACCGGAATCTGGTCGAGAATCTTAACGTCTACCGTTTCGGAAGAATTGTTCACGAGGTTGATCCGATAAGCATACAATGTCTTTTTCTGGTTCTTAAGCAGTGCTTCCTGCGTCTTTTTCGGAAGTTCGGTACGCGATACGGTTATTCTCTCGTCGTTTCCGAGCGAAAGATTAAATGTATCGGGTTCCGAATTGGAATCCACATAGAATTCTCCTGCCAGCGTATCCTTTAAATATACGGCTGCTCTTGCAGGCGGCAGCGGCCAGTCCGCGGAAACGATTTGTGCCGTCATAAAGCACTTGTCGGAAAGTCTCGGAATGCAGAGAACATGATACTTCGCTTCCACACTGAAATTCTTTAAATCCGCAAGATTGCCGGACGTGTCACTTAATATATCGCGAAGTGTCGGAAGTTCGAATGCCGTCATGCTTTCTTCTTCCAAAACGGCGGCTTCCTCCGTCTGAAGTGCACTCATCATTTTCATGGCATCCATGCTCATCATCGGGTTCATGGCGCCCGGTGCCGACATTGCTGACGCAGAAGCTGCCTGCATCTGCATCATTCCCATAAATTGCGGTGGCATTGCTCCTCTTGCAGCTGTCTTCTCGGACGGTTCATAAAATGATAACTGAAGGGATTTTAATTCCGGGATTTCCTCCGAGGATACGGGATTGCCCGTAAATAACGTCACCTTTACCTCTTTCCAGTCTTCTTTGGATGTCTGATTGATTCTCGCTTTCATGGAAACAGCCAGCGGTTCGTCGGTACCCGAAAAACGTACT
The DNA here is from genome assembly GCA_002494135.1 of Lachnospiraceae bacterium UBA7027. Classification (GTDB taxonomy): domain Bacteria; phylum Bacillota; class Clostridia; order Lachnospirales; family Lachnospiraceae; genus UBA3766. Next base: position 20,347 of record DLBG01000115.1, on the reverse strand, counting down.
TCGTATTTCGGAGACCATCCTGCGGCATTCTCCTGATACTGCAGAATAAACGGAATCACTTCGGCCTTCTCGGAAATCAGCTCCGCCATGACAAGCGGTTTTTCTTCTTCCTTCTCCATTACTTCGAGTTCTTTGGCAAGCATATCCTGCGCTTTGGTAAGTTCTTTTACCTCCTCATGATTCCTGGACAGTTCTTCCGGAAGTTTTCTTATATACGCTTCCTGTTCTTCGATGGAGATATTACTCCGAACGGAAAAGTTGCCGTTTGTTTTCCAAAGCTCATCCAGATAGTTGCAGGTATTAATCCGGTAAGCAAGTTCTGCAATCCTCTCCCGGATTTTTTCCGATTCTTTTTCCTCGCCCAGATCCGTTTCCTGCGGATTCACAATCTGCATGTTCACGGCCTTTACCGTCGGCGGGAATTTTAATCGAAACGAGCCTGCGTCGGCCGTTTTGGTCATTCCCGCAATATACACAAGGTTTCTTCCGGCTTCCAGTTTCACACTGCCCGTACGGATTACCGTTGCGCTCTTTCTGAATATGGACACTTCCCTGACTTCTGTTTTTGTAATCATATTTACCTCCCTGACAGTCACCTTTACTCTTTTTCGTATACGTACATATATGTTAAAGGCTTTTCGGGATCGTCGTTGTAAAGTACAAGGCTCTTTCCGTCGAGCGTACCGGTATAATCGATTTTACCGAGGAATTTCTCGGTAAGCGTTACCTTGCCGCCCTCCAGGTTCCATTCGGGCACTTTGATTTCCAGATCGTTACGCTTTGAAACGCCGGTTCCGTCATCTTTCAGTTCCAGACTGAACGGCTCTTCTTCTTTTATATCGCTGCCGACAAGTCTGGTATAGAGACCTTTGTAGGTTCCGACCGCCGCCTTCATCTCATCACTGAGCGTCCTGATTTCCTTTTTCTTTACCACCGTCGGAGTCTCTCCGATACGGCAGATCTGATACATTTCAAGAACAACCAGTGTATTGCCTTCCTCGACGGCTTCCTTATACGGGTTGATTTCCTCGCCTAACACTTCACCCTTTTCGCCGCTGTTGATGAAGATTTTACCGTCTTCTTCCTTCCAATCTTTGTTTTCAATCAGATAAACTTTTCCGTCGTCCACAAATGCCCTGCCGGCTGCGACGTATTGATCGAGTTCGTCCTTCGGAACATCATCAGCGGACGGGCCCTCCATCATTATGCCGAGCGTGCCGTCTTCTTTAAATTCAAACATCGCGCCAAAGGCTTTTTTTACATAGTCCTCGGCTCCGTCCGATTCCGACTTCGGAATCCATACCATCTCCATGGATTTTTGATCAAACCCCATGACCGAAACCACCTGCCATAAACCTGTTACATTCATTGTTTTTCCCCCTTTATATTTTGTTTTTTCCGTCCTGACTGATGTATTGCCAGTCCTTAAAATTTCACCACTTCGGGCGCAGACGTGAATGAGGAAAACGTTGCCGTGGCATCCTGAAAATAGAATACTTCCGTATTTCCGTCATCCGCCTTGTACATGCCCTGCAGGGAAGGATAAGCGTCCAGCATGGCCTGTCTTGCCGCCATGGAATCGTCCTCAACCAGTTTGCCCGCAACCCTTAACCATGCGCCGTTTTTGAATGCACAGATTTCTGCCTTGGGATTGGCATGAAGCTGTTTGGAAACATCCTTCACCTTGCCGGTCTGAATATAAAGCTTTCCTTCAAAGATGTTTACGGTTCCAAAGGGACGGACTCTGGGCTGGTCTCCTTCCACCGTTGCAAGATAATACACTTCCGCGTCTTTTAAAAACTGTGCTACTTTTTCCATAAAAAGCTCCTTTCTTTTATCGCGGCAGTCAGGCTGCCGTTATTTACCGTATGTACTATATGCTCTGTATATTCCGTATATTCTGTATATTCCGTATGTTCCGCTATTTTTCTTCAACGACCTGGAAAATATAAAATTTCAGGTAATAGCTTGAATCCGCTGCCCAGAGAATCGGATGGTCCGGTCCCTGTGTCTTAAATTCCACCTGGCGCAGCCGTTTGTGTGCACCGACCGCAGCTTCGCGAATCGTTTTGGCAAAGAGTTCCGGATCCATAAAATGCGAGCAGGAACAGGTACATAAATACCCTCCGTTTTTCACAAGTTTCAGACCGCGGATATTGATTTCGCGGTATCCCTTAACCGCCTGCTTTATGGAATTGCGCGATTTCGTAAAGGCCGGCGGATCCAGAATCACCACGTCATATTTCTCGCCTTTTTCCTCCAGCTGCGGCAGCAGTTCAAACACGTCCGCACAAAGGAAGGATACTCTGTCTTCCAAATGATTCAGTCCGGCATTCTTCCGCGCCTGTATAACGGCAGGTTCGGAAGCATCCACGCCAAGCACGCTTGAAGCCCCCGCAATTCCCGCATTTAACGCAAACGAACCGGTATGCGTAAAGCAGTCAAGCACCTTCGCATCCTTACACAGTCCGTGAATTGCCGCACGGTTATTCTTCTGATCCAGAAAGAATCCGGTCTTCTGTCCGTCTTTGACATCCACGAGATACTTCACGCCGTTTTCGACGATTTGCACCTCGGTATCGAATTCGTCCCCGATGAAACCCTTGGACGGCTCCATGCCTTCCTTTAAGCGGACCTTTGCGTCCGAACGCTCATAAACACCGCGTACGGCAATTCCGTCCTCTTTCAGAATCTCTTTTAAAGCATCCAGGATGACGGTTTTCCACTTGTCGATTCCGAGAGCAAGCGATTCCACCACAAGTACATCCTCAAACTTATCAATGACAAGTCCGGGCAGGAAATCTGCTTCCCCGAAAATCACCCGGCACGAAGACGTATCGATGACTTTTTTACGATACTCCCAGGCATCCCGCACTCGCTCTTTCATGAATGCCTCATCGATGACGGCATCCTTTTTTCTCGAAAGCATTCTGACGGCAATCGTGGATCTTTTGTTAATGAATCCGAAGCCCATGCAGTAACCGTCAAAATCAAGCACCTCCACGACATCTCCGTTTTCGTACCGTCCTTTTACGGTATCGATTTCGTTGTCGTAGATCCAGGCGCCACCCGATTTAATCGTGCGTCCCTGTCCTTTTTTTAAAATTACCTTTGCGTATTCCACGCATACCTCCTAAGCCCAGCCGCGGGCTATTATATTTTTTCTGATTGCTTCGACCGCATCCTCCAGATGATAGTCAAAACAGTGTGAATCGCCTTCAATCAGTTCCAGTGTGCAGTCGGCAAATCCTTTTGCATCCTTTTTTACAAGTTCTGCATCTACCGTGGCATCCGCGGTTCCGGTAACGATGATTACCGGTTTTTTATTCGCTGCAATAGCCGATTCCAGATCCGTGTTTCTTGCACATTCAATATAGGATTTATCTAAAATCCAGCCTTCTTTTGCCATAAATTCCTCAGGCACATGATCCGCATCAAACCGGTTTCCCAGAATAACACCTTCCCTTGCCCCCCAGACGATTACATCTGCCGGTGACATGGGAATAATGCCCTCGATTTCATCCTGAAGTTTCGCTCCGGCAAGAATTGCCGTAAGACCACCCTGCGAATGGCCGCAGAGAATGTATTTTGAAAAAAGATTCATTGTCTTTGCATACGCAAATACCGCCAGTACGTTTGAAACCCAGATATCAAGCGTATGGTATTTAAACTCTCCGTCGCTTAATCCGTGTCCGAAGAAATCAAACCGGAGCGTTGCGATGCCGACTTCATTCATCATGTCCGACACGGCAAGCAGATGTCTTTCTTCTTTGTTGCCCGTAAAGCCGTGCATAATGATGCAAAGAGGAATTTTCTCCCCTTCTTTGTAATTCGTCGGGAAATGAAGGACCGCATCAAGACGCGTGTCCCCGTCATAGATATCAAAAGTTTTTTGCCGTTCTCCCATCGTGTACCCCCATACAGAAATGTTTGAACTATTTTAAATCCGGTTTCACGAAAGTCCCCCGGTAATATTTTACGGCAAGATCGTTATCGCCGATTAACTGCAGCATACCGCCCGTCTCGAAACGGATGGTATCCTGATAATACGCATTCTCCGTCGGGAAAGCCGCGTTGGAAACAATACGGACCTCCGGAGTGTTCTGCTCCGCCGCGGTTTTTAAGAAGGCCGATTCGAAAAGCAGGGACCCCCATGCGATGTGATAACTGCTGCTGACCAAAGCCACGGCATTGATCTGCGGATACTCATTCAGGAAAATGTTATAGGAAAATTCGGCATTCTGTGCCGTGGAAAGCGATTTATTCTCCACAATCAGCCGTTCTTCGGCAACACCGTTGTTTTTCAGCCATTCCGCCATCAGATCCGCTTCCGTTGCCTCGGGATTCTCGGATGCCGTTCCTCCGCCCGTGCAGCACACATAAGCATTCGGATACTGTTTTGAGCACTCCAATGCTACTTTTAAGCGTCCGATTAACTCATCCTGCATACTTCCGTCGGGATTCAGTTCAAAGCCCAGAACAACGATACAGAGATTGTCTTTTTGGGACAGATCGTCCGGCAGTCTGTTTGCGTTAACCGGCATCTCGTTGTTCGCATAATCCCAGTATTCAAGGATTTCGCTCCAGAGCGATTTTAAATGCGGATCCATGGCCCCAAGCTCGTCGAGACGTGCATCAATCTGCTCCTTTGCACCATCCTGATAATTGCCGTAAAGCGTAATGATTTCCCGAAGGATATCTTCCTCCGTGCGGACGGAAACGGTTACTTCGGATTCCGCGGGCGGCTTGATCTGCATCAGTCTCTCTTCTTTTCCTTTACAGCCCGCCACAGGCAGAATCAGGCATACCGCCGTAAGGATACATGCGATTTTTTTGTAGGGAAGTTGTATTTTTTTCATACATTCACCCAAATATCTTTCTTCAATTTAAGCAAAACAACCCGCGAAACTGACTTCGCGGGTTGATTCATTTCTTGCACTGAAATCTGACTATTCGATGGTAAGAATATCGGAGAAGCCGGTGATATCAAAAATCTCTTTTACTTCTTCGGTCGGATTCTTTACTACCATGCTGCCCTGCTTGGACATAATCTTCTGGCAGGATAATAAAACTCTCAGTCCCGCACTGGAAATGTAATCCAATTCGGTAATATCAAACACAAGACTCGTAATTCCGGTTATGGAAGCTTTCATATCCTCTTCGAGTCCGGGTGCTGTGGTAATATCAAGACGACCTTTCAGTGATACGTTTAACACTTCGCCTTCAACGTTCTTGTCAATTCTAAGCATTTCTCAATTTCCTCCTCACATGATCTTAAGGATTACGATGAATACCTTCAAAATCTATTATATATCAAAATCAATATTTTTACACTCCTTTTTTTCTCTTTTTTAAAATCCTTTCAAAACCCTAAAAAATCATGGTAATTTCCGCATCCGTCTGCTAAAATAAATGTGTAAATCGTAATCCCGAAAGGGAACAGAAGGAGGGACATTATGGGTAAATTTGTTTTAACAGAAGCAAAGAACGGTTACAAATTCAATTTGGTTGCCGGAAACGGCGAAGTGATCGCAACCAGCCAGGTTTATAAGAGCGCTGCTACCGCCAAGAAGGGGATTGAAAGCGTATCCGCCAACGCACCGGTTGCAAACCTTGAGAACCAGACGGTGAAAGATTTTAAAGCCGAAGTGAATCCCAAGTTTGAAGTTTACAAAGACAAAAAGGGTGAATTCCGCTTCCGCCTGAAAGCAAAGAACGGTCAGATTATCGCTACCGGCGAAGGATATTCCAAAGTGGATGCCTGCTTAAAGGGTATCGAGTCCGTAAGAAAGAACGCGAAAGAGATTAAAATTGTTGAGAAATAATTTACGTTGATAAGTACTTAGAACCGGGCCGTCTGGTCCGGTTCTTTTTATGTTTCTCTATTGACAGATTAGAACATAAGTTCGATAATGTAATTATGAGTGATTATTCCGAAATTATAAATCTGCCGCACCATCAGTCCGAAACGCATCCAAGGATGAGCATGCATAACCGGGCTGCCCAGTTCTCTCCTTTTGCCGCGCTGACGGGTTACGAAGAGATGGTAAACGATAAGGCATCCTACCACAACGAAGCACAGGATCCGCGAAAGAACGGATCCGTTGTTGCCGTACCCGAAGAATTCAGCAGTGAAACATAGTCCGGCAAAGACGTAAAAAAGAAGATTATCCGGCAATCACTTAAGCGAACCGTCATCCGGCAAAAACTCAGAATCAGAAACGACATGGAAAAGACATACATCGCCATCGATTTAAAATCCTTCTACGCTTCCGTGGAATGTGCGGAACGGGGCCTCGATCCTCTTACCACGAATCTTGTGGTGGCGGATGCATCCCGCACGGAGAAAACCATCTGCCTTGCGGTCTCCCCTTCCCTGAAATCCTACGGTATCCCGGGACGTCCCCGGCTTTTTGAAGTGGTTCAGAAAGCAAAAGAGGCGAACATGTGGCGGAAAGGAAAGGCTCCGGGCGGCGATTTTACCGGTAAATCGTATTTTTTCAAAGAGCTTTCCGAAGATCCTTCGCTTGCGATTGATTACATTGTCGCACCGCCCCGCATGTCGCTTTACATGAAATACAGCACCGATATTTTCGGAATCTATCTGAAATATATATCCGCCGATGACATCCACGTCTACTCCTGTGACGAGGTCTTTATGGATGTCACTTCCTACCTGCAAATCTACAATATGACGCCGCACGAGCTTGCCATGACCATGATCCGTGAGGTTTTAAAAGCAACCGGAATTACGGCGACCGCCGGCATCGGCACGAATCTTTATCTGTGTAAAATCGCCATGGACATTGTGGCAAAGCATATGCCCGCGGACAAAGACGGGGTACGTATTGCAGAACTTGATGAAATGAGTTACCGCAAACAGCTTTGGAATCATACTCCTCTTACGGACTTCTGGAGAGTCGGCAGAGGAACCGCAAAGCGTCTGGCTCATATGGGTATCTATACCATGGGAGATATTGCGCAGGCGTCGCTTTCCAACGAAGAAAGTCTGTATCACGAGTTCGGCATCAATGCGGAACTTTTAATCGATCATGCCTGGGGCTGGGAGCCGGTAACGATAGCGGAAATCAAAAGTTACCGCCCCGAAAACAACTCGCTCTCTTCCGGGCAGGTACTCTCCCGCCCTTACAGCTACGAAGAAGGACTGGTGGTTTTAAAGGAAATGGCCGACTCCGTGGCTTTGGACCTTGTTTCGAAAGGACTGGTTACCAGACAGGTGGTTTTAACCGTCAACTATGCGTCGTCCAAAAATCCCGAACTCTTTGCCGATTTAGGCCATACGGTGGCTTACGACCACTATGGCCGTTTCACGGCAAAACCTGCACACGGCACAAAGAATCTGGGCCTCTACACCTCTTCTTCGAGCCTGATTATCGATGCTTTCACCGAAATATACGAAGCAAACGTGGATAAGCGGCTCGGAATCAAACGGTTTAATCTGGGGGTGAATTTTATCATCCCCGAAACGAAGATTCCGAAAGATAACGAGGGAGAATCCGGCGAAGGCACCTACGAGCAGATGAGTCTGTTCTCGAAGGAATTCGCATTATCCCCTCAGGGCGGCTTTGGTTCTTCCGGTACTTTTTTCATCGATCAAAAAGACGCCGGGGAAGAACGTAAGAAATCCCTCGAGCGTCTTCAGAAAGAGAAGAATCTTCAGCTGGCAACATTAAAGATCAAAGAAAAATACGGCAAAAATGCCATTTTAAAAGGCACCGACTATTTAGACGGTGCCACTGCCCGTGAACGCAATTCCCAAATCGGCGGCCACAAAGCATAAATCATTTGTCGTTATTTCTCCTTTATTTCCTTTTTCCACTCCTCAATCAACCGTTCCAAACTCCAGGCTGCATTGGCGGGACTGGTGGAAGGAAGGCATACGGCCGGCCTTCCCACCGAAGGCCTTGTATATTTATCATAATATTTCAGCGCCGTTTTTCCGTTCACGCAGATTACTTTGATATCGGCATGATTTAAAATGACGCTTAAATCATTGGCCGTGACGTTCCGAATACTGGAATCCGAGGATCCGGTGATTTCGCAGGAGTGAATGACGTCCCAGACTGCAATACGGTTACGAAGCAAAAAAGCTTTCTTCTCTTCAATCGTTTGCGGAACGTCTTCATCAAAAATCGCAGCGACCGTTTTCCAGAACCGATTCTGCGGATGGCCGTAGAAGAAACCTTCTTCTCTCGATTTGACGGACGGAAAGCTTCCGAGAATCAGAATTTTTGAATTCCCGTCAAAAACCGGTTCAATCGGATGAATCACCAAAGCATCCTTCGCTCTTCCCATTACTGTACCTGTTTCGTGAATACTCTTAATTTTCCTCCGTCCAGCTGTAAGGTCAGAGTGTTTCCTTTAACCGAATACGCATATACGAAAACCATTCCGTATTCCGATTCATTTACCGTAATCGTCTGTGCATTCACATCAACGGTATAGGTACCGTTGATATAAAGGCCGTCACCCGCATCGTCTCTGTAAATACCCGTGTTTGTAAAGGATACGGTTGAAATCTCTTCGCCGACACCTTTCCATGTTCCGTACAATTCCTCTACGCTTCCGCCGCCTGATGCCTCACTTGCGGGAGCGCTCTCTTCTTTTTTCCCGCATCCGAATGCCGTTACCACCATCATCAGTAACAGCGCAACAGAAATAATTCGAACAGCTTTTTTCATTTTTCCCTCCGATCACACAGTCTAAACTCTGTCCTCGTGACATGTAAAATACAGAATCTGGTACTCTTTTGATACTTCCTTTAAAAATTCCTTTGCGCCCCGCAAATGCCCGGCATCCAGGTTTACGAACGGATCGTCCATGATGACCATGGGACGTTCGTCTTTATACATAACATCCAGAAGAGCAAAACGGATGCAGATTCCGATCATGTCGGAATATCCTTCGCTCTGCGTATGGATTTCATGATATGCGCCCTCTTCCTTTTTATGGAAATTCATTTCCGCATCCACACGGAATTCTCCGATTTCCGCATCGCAGGAAGCCATGAGTGCATAGTATTTTTCAAAAGAATCCTTAATCGGACTCATGAAGCGTGCAATGAAGCTGTCCTTGGATTTAGAAAGATATTCTCCGGTTCTGGCAACCAGATCATAGCGTTTCTTTGCTTCCTCGTACGCTTCTTCCTTCTCTTCCATTCGTTCCCTGCTTTCATCCAGTTCTTCCATCTGCGCTGCGGTATTCTCGATGGTTCTGTCATACTGGCTGATGATTAACGCTTTCTCATCCAGTTTCTCGTTTACGGTCTGAAGTCTTCCCATGAGTTCGGAAAGCTTCTCTTCCAAAGAAACTACATCTGTAGGTGTATCATCCGTACCCTTATGTCTTTCAATTTCTTCTTCCTGGGAAATCTTCTGCTTTCGTACTTCCTTAAACTCACTGATGCGGCCCTTCATTTCGGAAAGCACATCCGAAACATCGCTTCTGGAATAAGAAAGTTCATATTTGGAAAGGAATTCACGGATTCCACGCTCCAATGATGCAATCTTTTCTTCGTTCTCTCTATCCTTTGCCTGAAGTGCTTTGATTTCATCCTGACACTTTTCGATATTCTCTTTCAGCTTCCTGATATCTTCCTCGTAATGCGCCGTATCTTCCGGCATTTCCAGAACAGGCTGTGACTGAAGCACTTCCGGAATAACAGGAGGTGCCGGCATTTCCCCGGACGGAGCCTTGGGATATTCGGGTAAGTCGACATGTTCGGTTTTTGCGCTTAAGAAGGTCAGAATCAAAAGCACGATGCCGAGGATTACCAGTACTGCCGCTCCTGCAAGCAGAATCGTCGCATAATGATTCATCAGACATACCACGGCAAGAAGAATACCGACCAGAATTACGATGACACCTGCAATCAGCATGCCCACGGAAGGTTTCTTTTTCACAACGACATTTGCACGAAGTTCATTGATTCTGGCAACTTCTTCCTCGTACTTTTTCAGTCTTTGTTTATAGGCCTTAACCTCTTCTTCGTAAGCCTCTTTCTCTTTGGCGAATCTTGCTTTGGCAAGTTCCACTTCATCTTTCTTTTTCTGGATTTCCAAAAGCTGTTTTGCCTTCTTCGCTTCCTTTTCTTCCTTCTCTTTGCGAAGTTCTTCCACGGAAGTATTCAGGCTGTCCACAGCTTTTCTTTTGCTCTCAATCTCCGGAATGTCGTCTTCGTTCTCCTTTAGAAGATCACGAACCGAAACGCAGTCATCCTGAATCTTTTTCACTTCGTCTTCGGTGGGCACATTACCCTTAAAATACTTATCCAGTTTTTCATATCTCGCCGCCGTCTCCTCATGAAGTCGTTTTACGGCCTGCATCGCGGCTGCGGACGATTTTAAATCGCCGAGTTTTTTCTGTTCTTTCTGTAAATCTTCCCGAAGCGTTTTCAGGCCCGCTTCTTCTTTTTTCTCCGCAGAGCGTTTATCGCGTACTGAACTTAACTGCTCTTCGAGAGGTTTGCGTTTCTTCGTTTCTTCCTTCAGCGCATGAATCTGCTCATTTAAAAGATACAGGCCGCCGTTTTTCTTTTTCGGGGAATTGGCATTCAGATAATTCTTAATCTGTTCTTCCACACGGTCGTAATTGTTTAGATCATTGGTCTGCGAAAGCGCACTGACCTTCGAAGAAATGGTGCTGTTTACTCCTTCATAGTGAATCAGATTGTGATCGATAAAACCGGTACGACGGAAGGATTCGCTGTCGATTCCGAAAATCTCCGTGCCGATATTTTTCGTATAATCCGTACTCGGAAGACCTGTTACGGCATCAAAAAGTTCAAATGTAACATCCGCTTCTTTTGTCCCGAAATCACGAATCAGGGTATACGTTTTTTCGTTCGATTCAAATACGATTTCCCCTCCGAAATGCCCTTTGTTCCATGGCTGATAACGCATGCGGTCATTCTCGTAAAGGTCCTTTTTCCGGGCACCCTCCAGCCCGTAGAACATGGTGCGGATGAATGCGGCAAGCGTACTTTTGCCCCATCCGTTTTTCTGAAGCACGCAGTTGTATCCGTCCTTAAGATCCAGATCCAGGTCGGAAATCGTCCCGAAATTTTCAATTCGGATATGAAGAATTTTCATGACAGTTTCTCCTCTCCTGATAAGAGGCGGATTCCGAGTGCAATTATTTTACCCGCATCCTCTTCATCGATCTGTTCCCGGTCGACGGCATCCTTTACCATACGGACAAATTCGCCTTTTAAGGACATGTCCGCAATAAATGAATCATACACCACGGCCGGACGGCTTTCGTCCTTTACGCGGATCAGATAATAGTTTTCGTTTAAAACATGCGCAATGTACGCGATATCAAAATGCACGTCAATCCCGGTTTCCCCGCTCAAACGCACCTTCGCGAGATCTTTGAATAAAACACCGCCCTCTTCAAACGCAGAGCGGATCAGTCCGACGGCATCGTCATTGGTCAGGGCGTTTGAAACATCCACTTTCATGTCATAGATGATGCGCTGCGCAAACGGAACGAACCGCACATCCACAGTGCCGTCCTTCACCGTTAAGAGGTTAAAACCTCTCGGTCCGATTTCGTCAAAACCTCTGCCTTCCGGACAGCCGCAGTAGGAATACGTTCCTCTGGCATCGAGTTGTGCGATTTTCGGCTGGTGAATGTGTCCCAGGGCCAGATAATCGATTCCGCGGTTTTGGTAACTCCGGATGGGAATGATTTCCGCATCATTTTTTCCCTTTGTCTCGCTCTCCTGTCCGTGCAGCATGACAATGTTGCACTCCGCCTGATTCAAAGCAAGCGATGATTCGAGCGCGGTATTGTTGTCACGGTTTATTTCGGCACCGGTAATCACAACCTCCGTCCCGTCCTGCCCCGTAAAATGATACGAAGTCCATGTTTCTTTAAATAATTTCAGATTCTCCGGCAAATCCGACTGAATGCGGTTTTTAAACGCATCCAGAAAAGCCCCCGCGTCATGATTGCCGCGAAGGTAGAAAAACGTAATGTTCGGATTGTTTAAAATCACACTGATGACCGCATCTCTTGCGGTTGCGGAAATATTTCTGATATCGAACAAATCGCCTGCAATCAGAATCGCATCCACGGAATTGGAAACGGCATAATGCACAATATTCTGAAAGGTCGAAAGAAGCTCGTTTTTGCGTTCCGCAGCCCTTGCATCATCCAGGTGTCTGCTCAGTTTGGAATCCAGATGAATATCTGCTGTATGAATCAGTTTCATGATTGTAATCCCCTTAATACAACTCTTATTTATTTTACATCAAAGACAACTTATTTGCCATAGAAAAAAGCAGAACAAAAGTTCTGCCATTTTCGTTTTAAATCGTATTTTTTGTTTTACTTCGCAATCAGTATTTCACATTTTTTCTCGTACTTTTCGCTCGGTTTGCAATCCGTGATTACCTTTGCGCTTGTCGTATCACCGAAGGTTACCGTACTGATGATGCCGAATTTGTCATGATCCGCAAGAATGTATCTGCGTCCCTCGTCGGTACAGCTCATAGCCACTTTTTTCATGGTCCCTTCCCTGACATCCGGAGTCGTAAACCCGGCTCTCGAAGAAATCCCGTTGGTTCCGAAGAAGCCGATGGAAAAATGATACTTCTGCAGCGACAGGATTGCCGTCTCTCCTACCACTGCTTCGGTGGTTTCTTTCAGTTCCCCGCCGATTAAGAAGACTTTCAATCCCTTTAAAACCATCGTTCTTGCATGAGCCACGCCGTTTGTGATATAGACGGCATCTTTTTCCTTCAGTGCTTCGCACAGAAAACCGGTTGTGGTTCCGGAGTCGACGTAAACGTAATCTCCCGGTTTAATCAGTGTTGCCGCAAATTCGCCGATCCGCTTCTTTTCCCTGATGTTTAAGGTACTTTTCTGAAACATGTTCGGTTCGTCGTAGGTATTGGTTTCACCGAGTGCCATCGCCCCACCGAAAACCTTCACGAGTTTTCCCTCTCGGTCCAGCTCTGTGATATCTCTCCGGATGGTGGATTCGGAAGCGTTGAAAATCTGTTTTAACTCCGATAAAGTTACGCTGTTTCTTTCATTTACGATATTCAGAATCTGAAGTTTTCTGCTTTCTGATAACATAAACAAATCCTCTGACTTAAGTTTCTTTTGATTCCCGGTATTCCGAAACGTTTGTTTCGAGAACGACTTTACGGATCGGAAGAATACGACCGGGTGATACGGAAAGTTCATCATATCCCATTGCAAGGAACTCCTTTGTCAGACTTAAGTCCGCGCCGAGTTCGCCGCAGATTCCTGCCCATGCGCCGTTTCTGTGTGCCGCATCGACAATCATTTTAAGCATCTTTAAAATAGCCGGATGATGCGAATCGTAGAACTTTTCAAGAGAATCGTTCTGACGGTCGATTGCCAGGGTATACTGGGTCAAATCGTTGGTACCGACGGAGAAGAAATCCACTTCTTTTGCAAGTTCGTCCGCAACCATTACCGCAGCCGGAGTTTCGATCATGATGCCGAGTTCAATGTTTTTATCGTAATTTAATCCTTCCTCATCCAGCTCCGCCTTCACTTCTTCCACGACTTTCTTAATCTCTTTTACTTCCCATAGAGAAATAATCATCGGGAACATGATGGCAATTTTACCGAATGCACTGGCTCTTAAAATCGCACGAAGCTGCGTTTTAAACACTTCCGGTCTGGTTAAGCAGATTCGGATGGCACGCAGTCCCATTGCGGGATTCTCTTCCTTCGGAAGTTCAAAATAATCTGCCTGCTTGTCCGCTCCGATATCCAGTGTACGGATAATAACCTTTTTGCCTGCAAGTGTCTGCGCAACGGTCTTATAGATTTCAAACTGTTCCGACTCGGTGGGATAATGATCGGAGCCGAGGTAAATGAATTCCGAGCGGAAAAGGCCGATGCCGCCCGCGTCGTTTTTCATAACAAGCCCCAGATCCTTGGTATTCCCGATATTGGCATAAAGGTTGATATGCTGACCGTCCAGTGTCACATTGTCTTTTCCCTTCAGCCGTTCGAGAAGTGCCTTCTTTTCCAGTTCCTCGTCATAAATTTTCTTCTTTGCCGCCATGGTTTCTTCGTCCGGTTCGACATAAACCTTTCCTTCAAAACCATCCACAACGGCGATTTTACCATTTACGGAATCGTCAAGAGGAATCTCACAGCCGATCATAGCCGGAATGTTCATGGTCTTTGCAAGAATCGAAGTATGCGAATTCGCGGAACCGTGTACCGTAACGAAGGAAAGAATCAGATCCTTGTCCATCTGAACGGTTTCGGAAGGTGCCAGATCGTCCGCTACCACGATAACGGGTTCGGTTGCCTGAATTCCGCCGTTTCCTTTTCCGGAAAGAACACCGATAACACGCTCGGAAATATCATGCATATCCGCTGCACGTCCCTTAAAATACTCATCCTCCATGTCAAGAAACATCTGCGCAAACGAATCTCCGGTCTGTGCTACGGCATATTCCGCATTGACTTCCTGCGTACGGATGATGTTTTCCACGCTGTCGATGTAATCGCCGTCTTCGAGCATCATCTGATGTGCTTCAAATACACCCGCGCCGTCCTCTCCGACCTCTTTTAATGCCTTTTCGTACAGCTCTCCCAGCTGTTCGATGGCAACTTCTTTTGCCTTGTGATATCTTTCGATTTCCGCTTCCGGATCGTCAATATGAACGCGTTTTACCATGGAATCATCCTTGGTATAAACGTACAGTTTACCGATTGCTATTCCGCCAAAGACGGACTTACCGCTGTAAATAACCATAGGCTGTCTCCTTACAGGTTCGCTTCCATGAATGCCTTTACTTCTTCGCAAAGAGCATCTGCCTCCGCACCTTCAAACGTAAACTTTACGGAATCACCCTGCTTTGCGCCTAAGGACATGATTCCCATAACGCCTTTGAAAGGAACTTCCTTATCCCCCTTGGCAACCTTAACCACACAGTCTCTTCCCTTGATGAGCTTGAAAAGCTCCGTTGCGGGACGCGCGTGAATACCGTGAATGTCCTTAATTACATAATCAAATCCTGCCATTGTTTTTACCCCCTTGTGTTGTTTTGTTGTGTTATTTGTTTCGTTTAATTTCAGCTTCTAATTCTATTCCGCTTTCTTCTTAAGTGCTCCGAGAAGGACGCAGGTCACTGCACTTCCTGCCAGCCATGCCACTACGTAAAGTAAGGGATGACCAACGGTTGCGAATACGAATACACCACCGTGAGGAGCCATTAGAGTACATTTAAAGAGTGCTGCCAGAAGTCCTGCGGTTCCTGCACCGAGCATGGTAGCGGGAATTACGCGGATGGGATCAGCCGCAGCGAAAGGAATGGCACCTTCCGTAATGAACGATGCGCCCATTACCAGGTTGGATACCGCACTGCCTCTCTCCGCTTTCGTAAACTTCTTCGGGAAAATGAAGCATGCCAAAGCAATTCCGATCGGAGGAACCATACCGCCGACCATAACGGCTGCCATTGCGATGTAAGCCATGGTCTGGAAATTCGGATCGGTGGAAAGTGCTGCCTGAGCAAGCATTCCGGTACCGAATACGTATGCTGCCTTGTTGATGGGACCGCCCATGTCGATTGCCATCATAGCTCCCAGAATCAGTCCGAGCAGCCATACCATGTTCGCGTTTCCGAGTGCGATTAATGCATTTGCAAGTCCGGTGTTTACGAGGCCGATGAGCGGGTTGAAAATAAAGCACATCAGGATGCCTTCAATCAGGATACCGAACAGAGGATAAATCAGGGTGGGTTTCAAACCGTCAAGTGCGGACGGTAATTTTTCACCGATTTTCTGAAGACCGAGTACGATGAAGCCTGCCAGGAAACCTGCAACGATACCGCCGAGGAAACCGGATACCGTATTGCCTTCGGTCTGGAATGCGAATTTCATTAAGAATTGTCCGAAACCGCCGACTGCCTTGCCGTCCATTAAAACGCCTTCCGCGAAGGTAAAATTCGCAAGAACCGCATTACCGCTTGCTGCAATAATACCGCCGACAAAACCGACAGCGAGGCCGGGACGGTCAGCAATCGCATATGCAATGTAACCGGCAAGTACGGGAACCATAAGTCCCATTGCAAGTCCGCCGACATATTTTAAGAATGCCGCAAGCGGAGTGATGGATCCGAAGTCTCCGCCGCCGGTTGCTCCGTAACCGGCAATCGTATCAACCAGGAACGCCAGCGCTACCAGAATACCGCCACCGATAACGAAGGGAAGCATATGGGATACACCGCTCATCAGCCAGGTGTAAACCTTATGTCCTACACCGCCCTTTTCGGAAGACTTGTTCTCGGATGCTTCTTCACCCGATCCGCCCGCATATACGGGTGCATCTCCGGCAAGTGCGAGTGCCACGAGTTCGTCTGCTTTGTTGATACCGTCGGCAACCTTACGCTGGATTACTTTCTTTCCGGCGAAACGATCCATCGGAACCTTTGCGTCAGCCGTTACAATGACACAGGCTGCGTTTTTGATATCTTCTGCCGTCAAAGGATTCTTTGCTCCGGAAGATCCTCTTGTTTCGATTTTAATCTTGACACCGGCCTTGGCTGCCGCCTTGTCAAGTCCTTCTGCCGCCATGTAAGTATGAGCAATACCGGTCGGGCAGGAAGTAACGGCTACCAGATATTTCTCGGATGCATCAATCACAACATCCGCAAGACCTTCATCCACGCTCTTCTTCTCTTCGTCTGCTTTATCGATGACCGCAAGGAATTCATCCACATCCTTTGCATTCATCAGATTCGCACGGAAATCTTCATCCATTAACATCATGGATAATTTACTCATAACGTCCAGATGAACGTTGTCTTTTGTGTCGGGAGCCGCGATGAGGAAAAGGATGTTAACCGGTTCGTCATCGAGTGCTTCGTAATCCACACCGTCCTTAATAATCATTGCCGCAAGACCGGGTTTGTCGATACAGTCGCCCTTGCCGTGAGGAATTGCGATACCTTCTCCTACACCTGTAGTACTTTCTTCTTCTCTTGCATAAACAAGCTTGCGATAAGCTTCCAGGTCCTTAACTTTACCGCTTGCAGCCATCAGTTCCACCGCCATGTCCATGGCTTCCTTTTTGGATTTCGGCGCTGCGTTTAAGTCAACACTCCGCTTATCCAGAAGTTCTGTAATCCTCATACCTGCTCCTCCTTTTCTTACTCTATTGTTTGATATACTGCAAATACTTCTTCTTTCGTTGCCAGATATTCCGAGAACGCGCTGGCGCTTCCTGCGGAAAGTCCCATTTTAAAGGCATATTCGTAATCGTTTTTCTCCATGTATCCGGCAATGAATCCGGCCACCATGGAATCTCCCGCTCCGACGCCGTTTACCAGTTTGCCTTTCGGCGCTTCGGACTTATAAACGCTTCCGTCTTCCGCCACCAGTACGCCGCCTTCACCGGCCATGGAAATCAGCACATTACGTGCTCCCATTTCCTGCAGCTTCGCTGCATATTCCACAACACTGTCCCTGGTTTTTAATTCCACGCCGAAAATCTCTCCGAGTTCATGATTATTCGGTTTGATTAAAAACGGATGATATTTCAGCACGTTGACCAAAAGATCTCTTGTTGCGTCCACTACGATGCGGATACCACGTCCGTCCAGTCTTGCCATGATATCGCTGTATATGGTTCCCGGCATGCTTGCAGGGATGCTTCCGGCAAGACAGAGGGTATCACCCTCTTTTAAACCGTCCAGCTTTTCCATCAGAATTTCAATCCGGTCAGAATCAATCACCGGGCCCATGCCGTTGATCTCGGTTCCGTCAATCGATTTTAACTTAAGATTGATTCTCGAACACCCGTTATCAATGGGAATGGCATCCGCCACGATTCCGCTTTCTTTTACCTTCCTTGTGATTTCATCCCCGACAAATCCTGCCGCAAAATACAGTGCCGTATTGGGAATTCCCAGATTGGAAAGAACTATGGAAACGTTGATTCCCTTGCCCCCGGGGAGCATCAGTTCCGAGGAGGTACGATTGGTCAGTCCCAGCCGGAAATCTTCCACCGTTACGATATAATCCAGGGACGGGTTGAATGTTACGGTATAAATCATATCTCTCCTCCTTTAACTGTATAAAATGACCGTTTTTGATTAATTGCCCCTATACAAAATATAATACGGTCAAAATCGGTCAAATTCAATCAACACAATCCACAATTATTCATTTTTTCTTTGTACACTATGACGAAACACATATTGTCCCTTATGCCGCAGAACGTGGTATAATACTCTATATGGCAAAAAATCGGAAAGGACTACCGGCTTATGTTTCATAATCATCGGATGGTAGCGTTATGCACCTCGAGAGTTTATGACACACAGATTCACAGTTTTATAGAAACCTTAAACGAGAAGTTAAAAACACAGAACTGCTCGTTATTGGTCTATGCCATCAACTCCGATATCTATTGGGAAGAGGAAAAAATTTCCGCAGAAACGGCGGTTTATGACGTCATCCCCTATCCTTATATGGATGCCATCATCATTATGGATGAGAAAATCAAATCTCACACGGTAACAAACCGAATTATTCGAAATGCAAAGGCCGCAGAGGTTCCCCCGATTGTTCTTGACGGTTATTATGAAGGAATCCCTTCCATCGCTTTTGATTTTAAAACCGGATTCGAAGCAATTGTCCGCCATATGTTTGAAGAACATCACATCAGAAAGCCGATTATGATGGCCGGGATTAAAGACAATCCGTTCTCGGACGAACGAATTGAAATCTTTAAAATGCTCTGTACGGAATTTCAGATTCCCGTAACGGACGATATGATTGTATACGGTGAATTCTGGGCGGAGCCCTGCCGAAAGGCTATGAAGGAAGTGCTTGACCGTGGCATGGAATTTGACAGCGTCATCTGCGCAAACGACATTATGGCCATTAATGTCTGCGATCTTTTATCAAGTGCCGGAATCCGCGTTCCGGAAGACGTTCTTGTTTCCGGTTTTGACGGAAGCAAGGAAATCTATTTTACTACTCCCATGATTTCCACGGCGGACTGCGACATTCTGCTTATGGCGAATGAAACGGCCGATGCGGTGGTACGGATTATAAACGGAGAGAAATTCGAAGGAAGTCTGATTACGCCGAAACCGGTTCCGAACGAATCCTGCGGCTGCCCTCCCGTAACCATTTCATCCCATATCATGCTGAATCTTTTCAATAACGCATTTTATCGCCATCAGGATGATATGCGCGAGTTATACCGGATTGCTTCCGATATGACCGTAAGCAACAGCATCGACGAAATGGTTCTTAACCTTGTGCACTGTGATATGCAGGACGTTATCTGCGTGGTTTCCAAAAGCTGCTTTGACTTAAGCGAGAACTATTTTACCGGTCCGTTTAACGAAGACTGGGCCGAAGATTTATCCGTCATATATGATTCCGAATACCCTCCGACCCAAACGGTTCCTTTCGAAAAACAGAAAGCAAAAATCAGTTTCGAAGACCGTCTGGATGAGATTCTTTCAAGTGGTTATCCTCTGATTATCAATGCACTGGATTACATGAACCGCCCTATCGGTTTCGTGTGCTATCACTTTGATGATTATGTGATTACAAACTACTCCCGCACTTCCGGTATCACCAGTGCCATCGGTCTGGGTGTAGGAGGTTATGTAAACCAGGCATATCAAAAAGACTTACATTATCGCATGGAAGAAATGTACAAGCGTGATGCTCTGACCGGTCTTTACAACCGTATCGCGTTCCAGAATATTTTTAAGGAAATCCGAAACAACCGCGACAATCATAACAAGCCGATTACCGTGATTATGTCCGACTTAGACGGTTTAAAATATATTAATGACCACTTCGGTCATGCCGACGGTGACAATGCGATTGCCATGTTAGCCAAAGCTTTGCTCGGCTCCTGTCCGTTCGATGCGGTCTGCTCACGTTTCGGCGGTGACGAAGTCTTCTGTGTCATCATCGGTGATTGTGATTCCGAGTCAATCATCAACAAGGTCAACCGGATTCTGGATGATTATAACCGTTCTTCCGGTCTCTCCTACTCCGTCACGACTTCGAGCGGTGCCTACACCACATCTTTTGACGACGATTATGACATTCTGCAGGCCTTAAAGGTTGCAGACGAAAAAATGTATGAAGTAAAAAAAACAAAGAATTACGTGCATTAGGATCCTTCCTTTCTGTACTCCCCGGGTGTCATGCCATAAAATTGCCGGAACGATTTCGTGAATTGTCATCTAAAAAAAAGAGACCAGACATTCTTTTCCAAAATGTCTGGTCTTTTAAAATGACGTGAATCTTTAAAGGATGATTTTTCCTTTAATTACTTATTGGCGATAGC
>DLBG01000053.1 GCA_002494135.1 Lachnospiraceae bacterium UBA7027 | reverse complement strand
GGCAGAAACCCTCAGACCGGCGCTAAGATGAAGATTAAAGCTTCCAAGGCTCCCAGATTCAAAGCCGGCAAGGCTCTTAAGGATGCTGTAAACAGCAAGTGATTATCCAAAGTAGAATGACATGACAGGGCCACCTCAACGAGGTGGCTCTTTCTATGTGAAGGTACGAGGGTTCAAAGGAAGGGCAGAATGAGACTGGATAAGTATTTAAAGGTATCGAGACTGATCAAAAGAAGAACCGTAGCCAACGAAGCCTGTGATGCGGGAAGAGTTACGGTTAACGATAAAGTGGCCAAAGCTTCCCAGGAAGTGAAGGTGGGAGACATGATTGCCATCCGCTTCGGCGATAAAACGGTGAAGGCGGAAGTCTTAAGCATTGCGGAAACGGTCCGTAAGGAAGAAGCCAAAGAAATGTTTCGGTACTGTTAATTGTGCATGTTAACATAATCGAACCACAATATATTGAAAAGTTAACATAAATTATGTGAAAAATGCCAAAATTTTAGGAAATATTAACAAAATAGGTTGACGTAATTATGGTCATCGTCTAAAATGAATACTGTGCTATTATGTAAACGTGTTTACGAATGTAGAATATGCACAGGGGGAATTTTCGGATGGCGCATAACCACCAAAGTAAAGCACGTCGAAGAAGACGCGGGCCGAACAATAGAACAGGTATGATTCTGATTGCCGCAGTTCTGGTTTTGGTGTTTCTGGTTACTTTTTCCAGGGTACTGACCCTAAAGAAGACGCAGGCATCGTACTCGGAGAAAGAAGAGTATTACGCACAACTTCTTGCAGAGGAGGAAAAGCGCAAAGAAGATCTGGTGGAATTTGAGAAATATACGCAGACCAATGCCTATATCGAAGAAGTGGCAAAAGAACGCTACGGACTCGTAAAAGACGGCGAGATTCTGTTTGTGGCTGAAAATTAACGGTTGACGGAAGTCAGCCGTTTTTTATGTTTCGAAGAAGGAATAAGTCTGTTATAATAAAAACGGCCCGGCAGGCTCCGGGCTTTGTTTTTGTGAATGGGAAAAGGCAGCGGGGATAAAATGAGGCAGGAAGTCTACCGTTATCTGGAACAATATCATATGCTCGATCACAAAGAAAAGGTTTTGGTAGGCCTCTCCGGAGGTGCTGATTCCGTCTGCCTGCTGTATCTGCTTCGGGAATATGCAAAAACGCATCCCATAACCGTTTTAGCGGCCCACGTCCATCACGGACTAAGAAAGAATGCCGACCTGGATGAAGTCTTCGTCCGGGATTTGTGCAAAGACTGGGAAATTCCTTTCTTTGTAAAACACATAGATGCCGCCTTACTTTCCTCTGACGGGGGACTCTCCCTGGAGGAGGCCGGCAGAGTGGCAAGATATGAATTCTTTGAAGAGATTCTTAAGCGGGAAAATGCGGATTTGATTGCCACCGCACATCACAGGGATGATTTATGTGAGACCATGCTGTTTCAGCTTTTCCGGGGAAGCGGCATTCACGGCCTTCACGGGATTCTGCCTGTTTCCGGCAACCGGATCCGGCCGTTATTATGTGTCGGGAAGGCGGAAATCGAGGATTTCTTAAAAGCGGAAGGCATTGCCTGGAGAGTGGATGAGAGCAATCTTGATACGCAGTATGCAAGAAATCGGATTCGTCACGAAATTCTGCCCGCGGCAGTGGGAATCTGTCCCGGAGCGAAGGAAAACATGGCACAATGTGCCGAAAGAATCCGCATGGCGGAGGAATTTCTGGATGCGGAGGTATTAAAGGCATCGAAAGAGGTTTTGGCGGATGAGGATTTTAAGTCTGAAGATTCGGCAAATACAAAAGAGGCGCATCCCGGCAGAGCGGTTCTGATCAAGGACAGAATCGGGGAGTATCCTCTTATTGTAAGACAGGAGCTGGTGTTAAAGGCCCTAAGGGATGTTGCGGGGCGGAAGAAGGACATCGGTTCCGTACAGGTGGAAGCGGTTTTAAATCTGTTTTCCTCGCAGGTGGGACGCCGTCGGGATTTTATTTACGGCATCGAGGCGAAGCGGACCTATGAGGGTGTACTTCTGCATATAAAAGAAAACGAAGAAGGCGGACAAACGACGGATGCCGATAAGGGCAGTGAAAAGACCCCAAACGGCAGTGAAAAAACCGAAAACGGCAGCGAAAAGACCGAAAACGGCAGCGAAAAGACCAAAAACGGAACGCGAATCCGTATGGAGGAGATTTTAGCAGGTAAGGAAGTTAAGGTGGACTATGAGGGCGGACAGATACACTTTCGCCTTCTTACGGACTTTGCCGCAGCAGATTTTCCGAAGGACGCAAAGCGCAGATGGTTTGATCCGGATAAGACAGGGAACGGACTGATTCTGCGGCATCCCGTGAGGGAAGATGAACTGATTATCAGCCGTTTTGGAGAACATAAACCGTTGTATGATTTTTTAAAGGACAGTAAGGTTGCGTCGGAAGAAAGAGACCGGGTATGGGTTCTTGCCGACGGAAATAATATTCTCTGGGCAATCGGTTTGCGCACCGGCGAAGGCGCGCATGTGGACGGGAAAACGACGAGAGTGCTCGAGGTGGAAATCACCGGGCAGGACAAAAAGGGATAATCCGACTCAGGATACCGGAAATGGAAAAGACAAAGAAAGCCGACAAAAGAAGAATCCTTCTTTCGCTCCTTGCAGGCATCTGCATGGGTTCTTTTGTGGTATTCGGTTTCTGTTTAAACCATTTTGACACCGTGCCCGCAGGCAGTTTCCTTTTCTGGATTTCGTATCTTTCGGGGATTGCGGTGTCTGCCGTATTCACTTTCTTTCTGCTCGGCATAAGGGGGAAGGATTATAAAGAATACGCACCGGGAAAACACCTTCTTCTTATCTGCTTTGCTGCAATCTTCGTTCTCTGGTTTATTCAGCTTCTGGGGCTGTATCCGGGATATTTTAACTATGATGCGGATAATCAGTGGGATATGTTTCGGAATATGCAGGTGACGGCGCATCATCCTGTTGTGCACACCTATCTTGTGGGAGGGCTGGTAAGTCTTTCCTATAAACTGTTCAACGCACCGGAACCGGGCTGCTTTGTCTATGTTCTGCTTCAGATGCTGATTACGGACTATGCTTTTACGGAGATCCTTTGCTATCTTTTAAAGAAACGCATTCCGAAAGTCTTTGTACCCCTGACCGTCATCTGGGCGGGGCTTTTCCCCACCGTGGTGATGAATGTCATGTCCGTAACGAAGGACGCGCTGTTTGCTCCTTTCTTAATCCTGTTCCTTCTTCGTACGGCGGAGGCACTGGGTGATTCGGAAAACTTCTTTCAGAAACCCTTACGCATTACGGAGTGGTGCGTGGCAGCATTTTTTGCGGCCATCCTTCGAAACAATGCGCTTTATATCATGTTTCCGTTCTGTTTCTTCCTGGTTTTCTGCTTAAGGAAACAGAAGGCCGCGTTTAGTCTTCTGGGTGCGGTTCTGGCCCTGGTTCTCTACCTGGGACCGTTAACGGCCCTTATAACGGTAAAAGGTGTCAACGAGCGGGAATATCTCTCCGTACCCGCCCAGCAGATTATGCGCGTGTATCACACGCAGCAGGACGTTATGACCGATGAAGAGCGCCTGGCCATTGAAAACGCTTTCGAAGAGGAAGCCTTAAACGGTTATTATCCGAAAATCGCCGACGTCGCAAAGCGCTGCCTGAAACCGGAACTTTATACCGACGGTCCCGGGGAGCTGATGAAGCTGTGGACTACTCTTGGCCTGGCATATCCGAAGCAGTATACGGATGCTTTCCTAATCGGAAACGAAGGCTTCTGGTATCCGTTTTCCACCCTGGCACTTATGCCGAACGGCGATGAAGGATACTATGTCTGCCACAGCTATCCGCCGGTGGAGAATAAGAGCCTGATTGGACCCGTTTACAGCTATTATCTTCATTTCGAGGCCAATTCCCTCGTTTGCAGGAATCCGCTTACCATGTGGATTCTGGCACCGGCAACCTATTTCTGGATTTTCTTTTATGCGTTTCTCATTCTGTGGTACCACAGGAAAAAGGAAGCCATTGCTTTTGTGCCGGTATTGTTCATCTGGATGACCTTCTTACTCGGTCCGGTGGCACTGGTTCGATATGTAGCCTTCTTATACTACCTGCTGCCGCTGGAAGCAGGCCTGGTTTTGGAAGCCGTCCGCAGAAAAGACACAGGGAAAGATTCGATATGACACAGAAAAAAGAAAAGAAAAAAGTAAATATTGCCCTGATCGGCAAGGCCGCGGCAGCGTTTGCGTTTCCCTGGCTTCTTGCCCTGCTTTACTGCGCGATCCGCGGTACATCGGTTTTTACTCTCTTTACCCCGGCGGCAGGGAATAACGACTGTTTGTTTTACTATAAGCTGGTGGAGGGAATTACCTCCTTCGGTCTGCCGAGGGGATATTTCGGTTTCAACGAATCCCATGCGCTTTTCGGAACCCTGGCTGCCTGGAGCCCCGTCATATTTATCCCCTGGGTGATCTGGGGACTGGTTTTCGGCTGGAAATTCGGCTCGGTCATCGTAAGCAACCTCTTTTTCTTTGCGGCCGCTCTTTGCGCCGCGGTGGTGATCGTACGTCCGAAATGGAAGAATCTGGGAGTCCTGTTTGCCCTTCTTTTAGCATTTCCGAGTATTCCGATTCATCTTTTAAACGCTCTTCCGGAAGCCGTTATTGCATCGTTTATGATTCTGTTCTTTGCCCTGGCATTAAGAGGGGCACAGGAGAGTAAGAATACGCCTTATGCCGTTTTCCTTTATGCTCTCGGCATCCTTCTGACACTGATGCGTCCTTATATGGTGGTGCTTTTATTCCTGCCGGGCTTTATGCTTCGGAAGAAAAAAGCACCGGCAGTCATTTTTACCGTTCTTGCCGCGGCTTTGGGACTCGGAGGAAACGCATTCATCGGGCATTTCTTTACCAGCGCTTATTTTGAGCCGCTCTACGATCTGACGGCGGTGAAACTGCTTCTTGGCGGTAAAATCATCGACGCCGTGAAGTATGTAAAGAATACCGTCTGGTGGGTCACCCCCGGAATTGCGGATTACATGAAACGTGCCTTCACCATGGGGCTGACTGCGGGAACCCAGTACGTGGTGACGTTATTCTTAATGGCAGCCGTTTTTGTGCTCGGGCTTTCGAACCGTACGGGACAGTACGGCAAGACAAAGGCCGTGAATCTGACATTTGCGGTACAGGTTTTCTTACTCTTTTTAGCCATTATCGTTTTTCTGCAAAAGGCCAACGAAGGCGGAAGACATTTCTGGGTCTTTGCCGTGGCGGGTATTTTATTACTCAGTTTCAACGAGTGGGGGAGAAAAACCGTGATTGAGGAGGGAATTCTTCTCATCCTTCTCGGGGTTTTCCTGATGCGGGGATCCCTGGTGCCGACGGATTACGATATTCCCATGAAGAACGATAAACTGAGAGCGGAGATTTCCGCCTGGGAAGAGGTATTTCAGGAAAAGGGAGTTGAAGTCAGCGATTCGCAGGGATACGATAATACCGTAATCTGGGTTTTGACGGATCAAAAAGACGGGGAATCAGAGGTAACCGCGTTCGGAGAACTTTTTGCCCTGCCAAAGGGAATGGGTATTAACTGCTGTCTTTCGGATTATGTAAAAGGCAACATTTCATCCTTAAAATGCAGGTATCTTGCAACCGTTTCCGGAGGAGACATCGATAAAATGTGTGCAAAACTTGGCTTTGAGGAAATCGGAAGATCGGCGGATGTGGTCTTTTACAAAAGAGCAGATTAATGTGGCGCGTAAAGCGTCGGATATGATACAATTGACGGATATGGGAGGTATTAAACTATGGCAGAACATGTAAAGGTTATGTTGACGGAAGAAGAAGTCGACCGTAAAATCAAGGAAATCGCCCTTTTAATCAGCAGGGATTATGTGGGGAAGTCCGTTCATTTAATCTGTATTTTAAAGGGTGCAAGCTTTTTTGCCTGTGAGCTGGCAAAGCGGATTGATGTTCCCGTGACCATTGATTTTATGTCCGTTTCCAGTTACGGCGGCGGGACGGAATCGAGCGGATATGTAAAAATTATCAAGGATCTCGATTCTCCCATCGAGGGAAAGAATGTCATTGTGGTGGAGGATATCATTGATTCCGGAAGAACCTTAAGTCATCTGCTGAATCTTTTAAAGAGCCGTAATCCGGAAAGCATTGAGCTGTGTGCGCTTTTGGACAAACCCGAAAGACGTGTGGTTGAGGTGGATGCCAAGTATGTGGGCTTCCAGGTTCCGGATTTATTCGTGGTAGGCTACGGTCTTGACTACGATCAGAGATACAGAAATCTTCCGTACATCGGTGTAGTGGAGTTTGACGACTGACGGTATTTTGCGGGGGAAAAGGAAAAGAAAGGAAATATTTAAGTGGAAAAGAAAGGAAACGGCCTGGGACTGGTTTTCCTTCTGATTATCGTTCTGCTGATACTCGGAGTCATCTTAAGTACAGTGGATTTTACGAAGAATACCTATACCAGGGGCAAATTGGAGGCGGATATCGCCAACGGTGAAGTGGTTTCCGTCACGGTAAACCAAAGACAGAATTCATCGGGCGGATCCATAACGGTGGAAAAGAAAAACGGGCAGGAAGAAACCCTGTTTGTAACGGATGTTACCGATGCAACCGAGTTTTTAAGGAAGCAGGGACTGGATCCTTACGTAAGGGAAGTTCCGAAGGACAACTGGTTTTTAAATCATATGCTGCCCATGCTTGTGGTTGTCGGCATCTGCATTCTCTTCTTCTTTTTGATGATTAATGCGCAGAATGCGGCAATGAACAGCGGACCGACCTCGAAGATGATGAACTTCGGCAAAAGCCGGGCCAAGATGATTAAGGAAAACAAATACCGGCTCTCCGACGTGGCGGGTCTGAAAGAGGAAAAAGCGGATCTCGAAGAGATTATCATGTTCTTAAAGGATCCCGAAGATTTTACCAAAGTCGGCGCAAGAATCCCGAAAGGTGTTTTGCTCGACGGACCTCCGGGTACCGGTAAAACCCTGCTTGCCAAGGCAATTGCCGGTGAGGCGGGCGTGCCGTTTTACAGCATTTCCGGTTCGGATTTCGTGGAAATGTATGTCGGTGTCGGTGCATCGAGAGTCA
Source organism: Lachnospiraceae bacterium UBA7027 (assembly GCA_002494135.1). Lineage (GTDB taxonomy): Bacteria > Bacillota > Clostridia > Lachnospirales > Lachnospiraceae > UBA3766. The sequence continues at coordinate 16,679 of DLBG01000053.1, read as the reverse complement.
GAGACCTTTTTGAGGAAGCAAGTCTTCACAAACCCTGCATCATCTTTATCGACGAGATTGACGCGGTAGCAAGACGACGCGGTACCGGTCTCGGCGGCGGTCACGATGAGAAAGAGCAGACCTTAAACCAGTTGCTGGTGGAAATGGACGGTTTTACCGAGAATTCCGGAATTATCGTGCTTGCGGCAACCAACCGTGTGGATATTCTGGATCCGGCCATTCTTCGTCCGGGACGGTTTGACCGTAAAATCATGATCGGAAATCCCGATGTGCAGGGCAGGGAGGAAATTCTTGCCATTCATTCGAAGAATAAACCGTTAAGTGACGATGTGGACTTAAAGCAGATTGCGCACACCACAGCAGGCTTCTCCGGAGCGGATCTGGAGAACCTCTTAAACGAATCTGCCATCCTTGCGGCAAAAGAGAAACGTGCTTTCATCAAGCAGCAGGATATTAACGCATCCATGATCAAGGTCGGTATCGGAACGGAGAAAAAGAGCCGTATCGTATCCGAAAAGGAACGCAGAATTACCGCGTACCATGAGGCGGGCCATGCGATATTATTCCATGTGCTCCCGAATACGGATCCCGTCTATACGATTTCCATTATCCCGACCGGCGGATCGGCAGCAGGTTATACCATGCCGCTTCCCGAAAATGACGGCATGTTCCATACGAAAAACGAAATGCTGGAAGACATCATGGTATCGTTGGGCGGCAGAATCGCGGAAGATCTGATTTTCGGTGATATTACCACCGGTGCTTCTTCGGACATCAAGAAGGCTACGGCGGTAGCACGAAATATGGTAACCCGCTTCGGTATGTCCGAAAAGCTCGGAGCCATCAATTATGATGCGGACGGCGATGAAGTCTTCATCGGACGCGATCTTGCAAAGAACCGTCCTTACAGTGAAAAGGTGGCCGGAGAAATCGATGAGGAAGTAAAAAGCATTATTTCCGAATGCTATGAAAAGGCGGAAGCCATCATTAAAGAGAATATGGAAGTGCTTCACAAAACGGCAGAGCTGCTTCTGGAAAAGGAGCGAATCACCGGCGACGAGTTCAGAGCTCTTTTCGAAGCATAGAATGTGTACAAGTTGCACAATGAACCCATAAAAGTATTATGAATTTTGTGTAATCTATCTGTTGAAAAAGGGGTTGCGTGTTGTTATACTTCTTTACGTAACCCCCCAATACATTATAGTTTTTTGCTATACCCCATAAGAAGAAATACCTTCTCTAAAAAGAACAGTACATCAGATGGCTGTTCTTTTTACTTTCTAAGGGAAAATTCCCTCCATTCTTGAATTACTCCACAAGATATAGTACAATATCACTGTATGAGCGCAATAATTGGGAGGCATAATCCGTGAATATAGCCCAGAGTATAGAAATTGAAAAAAGAATGCACTATATTTCGGGCATGCGGCCGATTCTCAACAAGCGTGCATTGTTCTCCGACACTTCGTCAGACTTCGTTACTCCCAGCGAACCCAATCCGGGAGATCCCGTTTTTATCCGTTTCCGTACCGGAAAGAATAATGTGGACCTCGTCAATTTAATAAAAGACGGTGAAGCCATCACCATGAAGAAATGCGACAGTGACGATTATTTCGATTTCTATCAGTGCGAGCTGATGATGACCGAGGAAACCCTCGAATACTATTTTGAAATCAAAGTCGGCAAAATCTGTTTTTTCTACAATGCCAGAGGAATTACCAGAGAACTGCAGGACTATTATAAATTCCGGATTATTCCGGGCTTCCATACCCCCAAGTGGGCCAAGGGAGCCGTAATGTATCAGATTTACGTGGACCGTTTCTACAACGGCGACCCCACCAACGACGTAGAGTCCCATGAGTATATGTACTTAGGCGATTATTCCGAACGCGTGACGGAATGGAACAAGTACCCCGCACAGATGGGCGTAAGGGAATTCTACGGCGGCGATTTGCAGGGCGTTTTGGATAAAATGGACTACCTGCAGGATCTGGGTGTGGAGGTCATTTATTTTAATCCTCTGTTTGTTTCCCCTTCGAATCACAAATACGATATTCAGGATTACGACAACATCGATCCCCATATCGGACGGATTGTGGATGACGAAGGAGAACTGTTAAGGGACGATCAGCGGGAAAACCGTTTTGCCACGAAATACATTAACCGCGTAACCAATAAGGCGAATCTGGACGCCTCCAACAAACTCTTTGCAAAGGTGGTGGAGGAAGCCCACCGAAAAGGCATGAGGGTGATTCTGGACGGGGTATTCAACCACTGCGGATCCTTTAACAAGTGGCTGGACAAAGAGCGTATTTACGAAGGCGCCGAAGGGTATGAAAAGGGCGCTTATGTGGACAAAAACAGTCCTTATCACGATTACTTCCGCTTTTATCAGGACCAGTGGCCTTACAATCATACCTATGACGGCTGGTGGGGACACGATACTCTGCCGAAACTGAATTACGAAGGCAGCAAGGAATTATACGATTACATTCTCTACATCGCAAAAAAATGGGTTTCCCCTCCTTACAATGCGGACGGATGGAGACTCGACGTTGCGGCGGATCTCGGACATTCTCCGGAATTTAACCATCAGTTCTGGAAAGATTTCCGAAAGGCGGTGAAGGAGGCCAATCCGGAGGCGATTATTTTAGCCGAGCATTACGGAACTCCCCGCGAATGGCTGAAGGGTGACGAATGGGATACCGTCATGAACTATGATGCGTTCATGGAGCCTGTCACCTGGTTCTTAACCGGTATGCAGAAGCACAGCGACGATTACCGTGAAGATCTGCTCGGAAATTCCGGTGTATTCTGGGGAGCCATGGAACATCACGGGACAAGTTTTACGACGCCGTCCCTGCAGGTGGCCATGAACGAATTAAGTAACCACGATCACTCCCGTTTCTTAACCCGTACCAACCACAAGGTCGGCAGAATGCATACGCTGGGCTGCCGTGCGGCGGAAGAGGACGTCAATAAGGCGGTTATGAGGGAAGCGGTTTTAATGCAGATGACCTGGCCCGGAGCTCCGACCATTTACTACGGAGACGAAGCGGGACTTTGCGGTTTCACGGATCCCGATAACCGGAGAACCTATCCCTGGGGTAACGAGGATCAGGAAATGATCCGGTTCCACAAGGAGATGATCCGGATCCATAAGGAACATAAAGAAATCAGAACGGGTTCCTTGATGAAACTCGGTGAGGATTATAACTTTTTAGCCTACGGAAGATTCAAACTGGGTCATCAGACGGTTGTTCTGGTAAATAACAACAATCACGATATTGAAAAGAGAGTCAGCGTCTGGGAACTCGGCGTTCACAAGAATTCAACCATGCACCAGGTGATGATGACGTTTGATACGGGCTTTACCACCGAGAATGTGGAAGTTCCCGTTGAAAAAGGGTTTATAAGCGTGCATATGCCGGCTTTCTCCGCCATGGTAATCTGCGGCAACGACAGGCTGGATAACGAAAGCAAAGACAGTATGTTTGCCCTGGGTGTTCCGGATGTGGATATTCCGGAAGACGCAATGATTATGCGATTCCTCCACGGGCAGGAGAAGATTCGCGACAGGAGCTTTACGGACATGAAACGTCACTCCGGCCGTCTGGGCTATACGAGGGACACTTCCTGGAAGAAACGGGGGAAAGCAAATGATAACGAAACAGGTAATTCAGACTTGCATTGATGACTTAAAGGAACTGACCAAGGTGGATTTTGCCGTGATCGACAATCAGGGCATTATTGTGGCGAGCAATTTCGAGAAGGACGATTTTGATATCTCCATCATGACAAATTTCTTACAGTCTCCGGCCGACAGCCAGATTATCGGCGGGAACTATCTGTTCAAGGTAATCGAGGACAGGGAACCGGTATATGTGCTCATCTCCAGAGGCAGCAAGACCGAAGGATATGTGATGGGTAAAATCGCCGTAAGCCACATAGAGCAGCTTCTGGTTGCTTATAAGGAGCCGTTCGATCACAGCAATTTTATCCAGAATCTGCTTTTGGACAACCTTCTTTTGGTGGATATCTATAATCGTGCCAAGAAACTCGGAATTCCGCAGAAAGCCCGCAGAGTCGTATTTATGGTCGAAACGAGCGTGGACAAGGGAAATGAGGCTCTGCACGCAATTAAAACGGCCTTCTTGGAGAAGATGGACGACTATGCGATTGCCGTGGAAGAAAACGGAGTCATACTGGTACATACCCTCGAAGAAGAGGAACAGGATGAGGACATCCGAAACATCGCCTGCATGTTGAAGGACTTAATGGATACCGAGGTGATGCTGAAAGCCCGCGTTTCCTACGGAACGACGGTAGAGGAGTTAAGGGAGCTTTCCAAGTCCTACAAGGAAGCCAGAATGGCTCTCGATGTCGGTAAAATCTTCTACAGCGGCGATTCGATTCACTCCTATGATTCCCTCGGAATCGGCCGTCTGATTTATCAGCTGCCGGCAAACCTCTGCAAACTGTTTATTGACGAGATTTACGGAGGAAGTCTTCCGAAGGAAGTGGACGAGGAAATCCTGCATACGGCGGAAGTATTCCTGGAAAATAATTTAAACGTTTCCGAGACCGCCAGACAGTTATACATTCACAGAAACACGCTGGTTTACCGTATTGAGAAATTAAAAGCGGCCACGGGCCTTGACGTACGTTATTTTGATGATGCCCTGACGTTTAAAATCGCCACGATGGTATCCAGTTACATCCAGTACATGGATCAGAACGAAATCTAAACCGGTTCGGAGAAGAAATGGAAATACACGGATATAATAAAACGACGCTGCTTGACTTTCCGGAGCATGTGGCATGCACGGTCTTTACGGGACACTGCAATATGCGGTGTCCGTTCTGCCATAACGGGGATCTGGTGCTTCTTCCGCTTTCCCAGCCGACGGTGCCGGAAGAAGAGTTTTTTGCGTTTTTGAATAAACGAAAGAACATCCTCGAGGGAGTTGCAATCACGGGCGGCGAGCCGACACTGCAAAAGGATCTGGGAGATTTTATCAGGCGGATTAAGGACCTGGGGCTTTTGGTAAAACTCGATTCGAACGGATTGAAGCCCGAAGTGCTTCAAAGCCTGATTGATGCGAAACTGGTGGATTACCTCGCCATGGACATCAAGTCGGATAAGGAGCATTACGCACAGAGCGTGGGTATTCCGAACCTGGACTTAAAACCGTTGGAAGAAAGTGTAAATCTTTTAATGCAAAACCGCGTTCCGTACGAATTTCGGACAACGGTGATGAGGCAGTTCCATAATGCGGATATTTTTAAGGGGATAGCGGACTGGATCGGAGGTTGCGAAAAATACTTCTTACAGTCCTATGTGGATTCGCACCGGATTTTGAGAGATTTGCTTCCCGAAGAAGAGAAAAGCAAATATCCCGACGTGTTTGAAGCGTATACGCCGGAGGAGATGAAAGAATTTCGGGATCTTTTAGTCAGTCTTGGGATGAAGAGTGTTCACGTAAGGGGAATTGCGGAATAAAGCTTTCCTTTGCGACATCGCCCTCCTGAATGAAGACATTATTAAGCCCTGCATCCATACAGTGCTGGACGATTTTGTTATATTCGCGCTTTGTGACTTTCCGGTGCAGTTCCGGGAAAGGAGCAAGGCGCTTTTTCTGTGCCTTACTTAAGGCATTCGGGACATCGTAAAGGGGTGTATACTGGCTCATTAAGGAAAGGCAGACGTCTTTTCCGTAGCGGCCGGATAAATAGTCGATTACGGCAATGGCATTTTTTACGCCGAGCGGCAGCAGAAGGTGGCGGATGATGACGCCTTTTTTCATGAGAGTCACTTCTTCGCCCGCAGCGGATGAGGCAGGAAGGCTTGTAAAAGTGGCAAACGGAATCTGGCGTATCATTTCGTCGACGGCGGCTTTCGCAACTTCGGGATAATCCGATGCATGGGAATATAAAGCGGCCATGCCGGGGTCCATATATTTAAAATCCGGGAGATAGATATCGATCAGTCCGTCCAGTGAACGCACGGCATCCACGGTCTCGTAGGCGGATGTGTTATAGACAAAGGGCAGATCAAAGCCTCTTTCCTTGGCGAGAAGGATGGCTTTTTTTATGCCCGGTGTAAAATGCGAGGGCGTAACGAGGTTGATATTGTGGGCGCCCTTTGATTTTAAATCAAAGAAGATGTCACAGAGTTCTTCCGCACTTACTTCCCTGCCGGTACCGTTTTCGGAGATGGCGGCGTTCTGACAGTAGATGCAGCGCAAATTGCAGCCCGTAAAGAAAATTGCCCCGCTGCCGTTTGCGCCCGAGATGCAGGGTTCTTCCCAATAGTGCAGGGCGGCCCTGGAAATGCGCATGGTCATCCCTTCCCCGCAGTAACCGAAACCGGATCCGTCTGCCGGGATGGAATTTCTGTGTTCCGGCCGTTCAAGGCCGCATCTTCTTGGGCATAAATTACACGTTTCCATGGTTTGATTATAAAGGATTGAAACGAAGAATTCCATATGGGAAGCGTGGAAGTTGTGGTATAATAACGGTGTAGCGGAAGCTTTTTGGGGGAGAATCTATATGGCTTTTTCCATTATCCGAAATGATTTAACGAAAGTCTGTGCCGACGCCATCGTCAATACAGCCAATCCCAAACCGGTAATCGGCGGAGGAACCGATGCGGCCGTTTATGCGGCAGCAGGGGAAGAGGCGCTTTTGGCGGAGAGAAGGAAGATCGGAGAAATTGCTCCGGGGGAGGCTTTCGCCACCCCGGCGTTTGCGCTGGATGCGGAATACATTATTCATACCGTGGGTCCGCTCTGGGAAGGCGGGGAATGCGGAGAGTTCGAAGCACTTGAAAACTGTTATCGTAACAGTTTAAAGCTTGCTTCCGGCCTGGGCTGCACTTCCGTGGCATTTCCGTTAATCTCCACCGGAGTTTACGGATTTCCGAAGGACCGGGCGCTTCGCGTGGCCGTGGATACGATTCATGCGTTTCTGGACGGAAGCGAGGAGGATATGGATGTAACGCTTGTGGTATTCGACCGCGAATCCTATGTGCTCTCCGGAAGCGTGTTTGAAGGTGTGGATGCTTTCGTCGACGGCAATTATGTCGAGGAGAGACTGGATGAGGAATACGCGGCGGGAGAAGAGGAATACGCAGCGGAAGAAGAGGAATGCACAGCAGAGGAAGAGGATTACAATGATTCCCCGGGCGATGTTTCCGTTCGGTTTTCCAAAGAAGGATTAAACCGGGGCGCAGGCCGGAATATGCACTCCTTTTTCCACCTTGGACAGAGCTTCAAGTTAGCCGCAAGAGAGGGCACGGCATGTGAAGAAACCGGCGAGGCAGCCCCTCGGAAGAAAAAGACATACATAGAAACCGGCGAAGCGGCCCCGCGAAAGAGCAGGATCTACGAAGACACCTGCGAAAAAATGGTTCGGGGCAAGCCGAGATCTCTCGACGAAGTAATGAATCAGGTCGGGGAAACCTGGCAGGAGACCCTTTTCCGGTTCATCGACGAGAAAGGGTATACGGACACAGAGGTATATAAGCGGGCCAACATAGACCGCAAACTGTTCTCCAAGATCCGCAGCAATCCGGATTACCAGCCGAAGAAAATGACCGCGGTCGCCTTTGCACTGGCCTTAAAGCTGAACCTGGACGAGGCAAAGGACTTCCTGGGAAGAGCGGGTTACGCTTTTTCACCCGGAAACCGCTTTGATCTGATCGTGGAATATTTTATCCAGAACGAAGTTTATGACACATACACAATTAACATGGCGCTGTTTGATCATGACCAGCCGTTAATCGGAGCATAAAAGCGGCGGCTCGGCGCAGGCAGCAGGAAAGAAAGAGGAAAACAATATGAACGAATGTATCGCAAAGAAAAATGAACTTCTTGCAAAAACCGTGATTTCGGGACTTGAATCAAGAAACATGAGCGGATATTACGCAAAAGACAAAGAAGAAGCATTAAAACTGGCCCTGGAACTGATTCCGGAAGGAAGCTCCATCTCCATGGGCGGAGCCATGAGCGTGCACGAAATCGGTCTTTCCGAGACATTAAAGGCCGGCAATTACAATTTTATCGACCGCGATGCTTTTGAGGACAAACGTGCGGCCATGCTTGCTGCCTATGACGCGGATGTTTTCCTTGCAAGCTGCAATGCAATGACATCGGACGGAATTCTGGTAAACATCGACGGCAATGCCAACCGCGTTTCCGCAATTGCCCAGGGACCGAAGAAGATCGTCTTTGTGGTGGGCATGAACAAGGTCTGCCCCGATGTGGATTCCGCTTTAAAAAGGGCAAGAAATGTGGCAGCACCCGCAAATGTTCAGAGGTTCAATCTGTCGACCCCCTGTGCAAAGACGGGAAAGTGTATGGACTGCAAGAGCCCGGACACCATCTGCTGCCAGTTTCTGATTACACGTTATTCAAGACATAAAGACAGAATCCATGTGATTCTGGTCGGAGAAGATTTAGGCTTCTAAATTTCGGAAGCCTTCAATACGGCATCTTCCAGACTCATTCCGGCATAGTCCTGGGCACGGAAGATGCGGCCGGATTTCTTATCATCCATAAATGCACCGATCAATACTCCCGGAAGAGCGCTTTCGGGAGTGTTTGGCGCTTTGGGGCCGCCGAGTTCGGTACGGCACCATCCGGGATCCACAAGATTAATCATGACATCGCTGCCATCGACTTTGCTTCCAAGATCGATGGTTATTTTATCTAAAGCTGCTTTTGCTGCGGAATATCCTGCCTGTTCGGGTTCTAAGGCAATACCGCTCGTCGTGTTGACGATACGTCCGAAGCCTGCCTCCATCATGGAAGGAAGGAAATGGTAGCAGATCATTGCGGGAGCGATGGTGCATACCTGAAAGGAGACGGTATAGTCGGAAACGGGAGTCTTGCAGTAATCCGTCCGGTAAGCAATCTGAAGTCCGGCATTGTTTAAAACCACCTCAACCTTTACACCGAACGAATCGACGGTCTCTAACATTTTCGTCACGTCATCGGGATCGGAGAGCTCCGCGGCCACCGCATATGCCTCGACTCCGAGAGCGCGTACCTTATTTGCAACCTCTTCGCTTTTTTCAAGACTTCTGGAGTGAAGAATTAAGTTGCAGCCTCTTTTTGCAAGTTCAATGGCGGATAAATATCCGAGTCCTCTGGTGGCTCCGGTAAGAAGCACCCATCTGCCTTTTAAATCCAACATGGTTTTTCTCCTTTACATTGTTTTATCAATAAAAAAAGATTATAATTACAAGTATACAAATTAAGGCTATCACGGCAGTAAATAATTCACTATAAGAGAGAAAGATAAAAATGGAATAAATCTCTCTTTTTTTCTTTACTCTGTTTGCGAATGGAACGGAGGCGCCGGATGATTTGTATGACGGCAAACGCAAGAGGGGATATCTTTTGGAAATTGTCGACAATACCGTTCACCAGCAGCATTTGGAGGGAATTGAGCGCTACAACAAGAATTTAAACGAGGAACTGAAGGTAAAAACGGAGCTGATCCGTCAGCTTTCAAAGAGCAAAGATGGCACGGAATCATAAAAAGAAGTGACAAAATTCTCAAATAATGTTATTTTTATAGAGATTATGCAAGATTAGGAAAGGACGTTTTCGGCAATGAGCGGAAGCGCTTTGGTAGGCGTGGACATCGGCTCGACCACGGCAAAACTGGTGATCAGAGACGGTGAACAAATTATATATCGGAAATACGAACGCCATTTTTCGCAGGTACGTACCAAAACCCTTCAGATGCTGGAGGATGCAGAGAGTTACCTTAAGGACAAAGAAATAAAAATCGCCATCTCCGGCTCCGCGGGACTCGGTTTAGCCGAGGCTGCGGGGATTGCTTTTGTGCAGGAAGTCTATGCGACCTACGCACTGATTAAGGAGCGTGAGCCCGGAACGGATGCCGTAATCGAACTCGGCGGCGAGGATGCGAAAATTATTTTCTTAAAGGGCGGCGTGGATGAGCGAATGAACGGAACCTGTGCCGGAGGTACCGGTGCCTTCATCGATCAGATGGCAACCCTTTTAAACGTAACGCCGGATGAACTCGATGAATTAAGCCTGCAATGTGAGAAAATCTATCCGATTGCTTCCCGCTGCGGTGTTTTTGCCAAAACGGACATTCAGCCGTTAATCAATCAGGGCGTGCAGAAAAGCGATATTGCGGCCAGTATCTACCATGCGGTGGTTAACCAGACCATAGCGGGACTGGCACAGGGCAGAAGAATCGAAGGTAAGGTCGTATTTCTGGGCGGTCCGTTATATTACAATAAAGGGCTTCGCAAAAGCTTCAAAGAGATTCTGAAACTGGATGATGCACATGCGATTTTCCCGGATTATGCGTTAATCAGTGTGGCGCTGGGTGCGACAATTTTTGCGTCAAACCAGCAGGAGACTTATTCCTACGAGGACATTCTCTCCTCCATTCGATCCACCCTTTCCGAAAAGAGTAAAGTCAATTCCATGGCTCCTTTGTTTTTAACACAGGCGGACCGTGACGAATTTGCCGCCCGTCATGCAAAAGAGAACGTGGAATATGCGGATATTAAGACGTATCGGGGCGATGCCTATCTCGGAATCGACTGCGGTTCCACAACCACGAAGCTTGTTTTGATGGGTGCCGGAAAAGAGATTCTCTGGTCTTACTACGATTCCAACAAGGGAAATCCCGTGGATGTGGTAAAAAAGCAGCTTTTGGAAGTGCGTTCCCTCTGCGGAGAGAACATCCGCATTGCGGGCAGCGGCGTCACCGGTTACGGAGAGCAGTTAATCAAGAATGCTTTCCACGTGGACAAGGGACTGGTGGAAACCATGGCCCACTTCATGGCGGCGAAGCAGTTCGAGCCGGACGTGGATTTTATTCTCGACATCGGCGGTCAGGATATCAAGTGTATCAAGATTAAAAATAATGCCGTGGACTCCATCATGTTAAACGAGGCCTGCTCTTCGGGTTGCGGATCGTTTATCGAGACCTTCGCAAAGTCCATGGGCTATAAAGCGCCCGAATTTGCACTCCTCGGGCTTGACGGCGATGCACCGGTGGATTTGGGTTCCCGTTGTACGGTATTTATGAACTCCTCCATCAAGCAGGCGCAGAAGGACGGTGTGTCCGTGGAGAATATCTCTGCGGGACTTTCCGTTTCGGTTATCAAAAATGCAATTTACAAGGTAATTCGGGCAAATTCCCCCACGGAACTTGGCGACCACATCGTGGTGCAGGGCGGTACCTTTTTAAATGACGCGATTCTGCGTGCCTTTGAAAACGAAATCGGCCATCCGGTCATCCGTCCGATGATCGCCGGTATCATGGGAGCCTACGGTGCCGCAATTTATGCATCCGAAAGCGGAATCGGGGAATCGACGCTTTTAAGTCTCGATCAGCTTCGGAATTTTACCCATACGTCGAAGGCAGCAGTTTGTCCCGGATGTACCAACCACTGTTCCTTAACCATCAATACGTTCTCGGACGGAGGAAAGTTTATTTCCGGTAACCGCTGCGAGAAGATGAACAACGGAGGAAAGAGGAAAGCGGAAGGGCTGAATCTATACGAATTCAAGCGCAAGAAACTCGAGGAGATGTTTGACTCCGCCGCGCCGGATTCGGATGAGGCAAAGGCTTCTTCAAACGGAAAGCTTACAATCGGACTTCCCCTCCAGCTTGGCATGTATGACCTGGCACCGCTTTGGTACGGGCTTTTTACGGACCTGGGATTTCGCGTAAAATTCTCCGGCTTCTCTTCCAGAAACACCTATCTTGCGGGACAGGACAGCATCCCCAGCGATACCGCCTGCTATCCGGCAAAGATTATGCACGGCCACATTATCAAACTTGTGGAAGAAGGCGTGGATGCGATTTTCGCTCCCTGCCTGACTTACAATCTGGATGAAAACGCGGGGGACAATCATTACAACTGTCCCATCGTGGCATATTATCCGGAGCTTCTGAAGGACAACATGGATGTATTAAAGCAGATTACCTACTTCCAGCCCTTCTTAAACATCAATGACGAAAAGGAACTGGCCAGAGAATTTATGATGCTGATGCCGGAAAGCCTGGGAAAATTTACCGAGGCGCAGTATCTGCACGCAATTCGTGCCGGTTTTGAAAGATACCACAAATATCATGAAGAACTTCGCGCCGAAGGCGAAAGAATCGTGGAGGAAGCGCATAAACGCGGCATGCGGATTATGGTTCTGGCAGGCCGTCCTTACCATGTGGATCCCGAAATCAACCACGGAATCGATCTTTTGGCGGAAAGCCTGGGCTTTGCCGTAATCACCGAGGACAGCATCGCTTATCACGTCGGAAGAATTCCGACAAAGGTTTTAAACCAGTGGACCTATCATGCAAGACTGTATTCCGCGGCGAAATACGTGACCGAACGTGACGACATGGAGCTGGTGCAGTTGGTATCCTTCGGTTGCGGAATCGATGCCATTACCACCGATGAGGTGCGCGCGATTCTGGAACGGGAAGGCCGCATTTACACACAGATTAAAATCGACGAAATCAATAATTTAAGCGCAGTCAACATTCGTCTTCGTTCCCTTCTGGGAGCGCTTGAAATGCGCGATAAAGAGAAACAGGTATAGAATGGACGAACAGGGCAGAGTTGAATTTACCAAAGAGATGAAGAAGGATTACCGCATCCTGATTCCCACCATGCTTCCGCGGCATCTGAAAATGCTCGCGGCTCTCTTAAATGCATACGGGTATCATGCGGAACTTCTCGAAAATACCGGCAAGGAAGTGATCGACACCGGATTAAAGTACGTACATAACGATGCCTGCTATCCGGCAACGCTGGTTGTAGGGCAGTTTATTTCCGCATTGAATTCCGGAAAATATGACGTACATAAGACAGCACTTTTCTTTACGCAGACCGGAGGCGGCTGCAGAGCCTCGAATTATATTTCCTTAATCCGTAAGGCGCTGGTAAAGGCCGGCTACGGATACATTCCGGTAATTTCCCTAAACTTCGTGGGACTTGAGAAAAACTCCGGCTTTAAATTAAGCATCCCGATGATGCGAAGAATGCTGTATTCGGTGATCTACGGCGATGTTTTGATGGTTCTTTGTAACCAGGTGAAAGCACACGAAATCCATAAGGGCGAGGCAGAAGCCATGGCCGACAAGTGGACGAAACTCTGCGTCGACCAGTTAAAAAAGCCCGGAATTCTGCCGTATTCCAGAATTAAGAAAACCTACGTGGACATCATTCGCGATTACAAGACCATCGAACTTGACGGGATTGACAAAGTTAAGGTGGGCATTGTCGGAGAAATCTATGTGAAGTTCTCGCCTCTTGCGAACCGGTTTTTGGAGAATTATTTAATCGAGGAAGGCGCGGAACCGAATATGGCGGGGCTTATGGATTTTGCCCTTTTCTATATCTACGGACGCGTGCTGGAATATGATATGTACCGGATTCATAAGAAGAGCATTCACATTTTGCGTCTGGCATATAAAATCTTCGTGCGAAAGCAGCAGGATATCATCGATGCGATTCATAAAGAGAGCGATTTTGATGCGCCGACACCGTTTGCACACACCGTGGCGTTAGCCAAACCGTACGTCAATTACGGGGTTAAAATGGGCGAAGGTTGGCTGCTTGTTGCGGAAATGGTGGAGCATATTGACCGCGGTACCAACAATATCGTAATTACCCAGCCGTTCGGATGCCTTCCGAACCATATCGTGGGGAAAGGCGTTATGAAGGTGGTAAAGGACCGCAATCCCGGCGTAAACTTAATCGCCATCGATTACGATGCGTCCGCTTCCGAAATCAACCAGCAGAACCGTATTAAACTGCTGCTTGCGAACGCAAAGCAGGAAATCGGTCCGGGTGAAAAAAACTGAGTCGGAGGTAAGGAAACGTAACCCGAGAAACTATCTTCGCAGAGGCGGACTAAACGACGCCTCGATAGATAAAATCGAACATTCTCTCAGCGCGAATTAAACAATCGGAAAGAGGAAACAGCTATGAAATCATTTGTGGAGGAAACAAACTTTTTCGGAAACGAGAATCCCGAAGCCCTTGCGGAGAAATACAATACCCCGTTATACGTTTATAACGAGGAAAATCTCCGGGAACATATGCGGGCCGTGGCAGGAGTCATTACGAAATATCCCTATCGGGCCAATTATTCGATGAAGGCGAACAGTAACTTAAGCATTCTGAAGATGGCTTTGGAAGAGGGATTAAATGCGGATGCCATGAGCGTCGGGGAAATGATGCTTTTATTGAAAGCGGGATTTCCTTCGGACCGGATTTTCTTCGTGCCCAACAATGTATCCGAAGAGGAACTGAAATTTGCCATCGATCATGACATTATGACAAGTCTGGACAGCCTTGAGCAGCTGGAACTGTTCGGCACCCTGAATCCGGGCGGCAAATGCTCCGTACGGATCAATCCCGGTGTCGGAGCCGGGCATCACGAAAAAGTCGTGACGGCGGGCAAGAAGACCAAGTTCGGGATTGAAGAGCATGACGTGGATGCGATTTTCGATATCGCAAAAAAATACAATCTGCACATCGCGGAAATCAACCAGCACGTCGGAAGCCAGTATTTGGATCCGCAGCCTTTCCTGGATGCGGTAGAGAACTTCCTTCGCATTGCGGAGAAATTTGACGAACTCGAATACATCGATTTCGGCGGCGGTTACGGTATTTCGTATCACAAACTTGATGACGAAGCGAAGTTTGACATGGAGGATTTCTCGAAGCGCTTTACGGCACTTTTAGATGCATATGTACAAAGACATCCGGACCGTATTCCTTTGTTTAAGAGCGAACCCGGACGTTACTGCGTTGCCGAGGGCGGAGTTATTTTAGGCCGTGTTCATGCAACCAAGCAGAACTACGGAAACAAATATGCGGGAACCGATATCGGCATGAATGTGCTTGCAAGACCGACCCTTTACGATTCCTGGCATGATCTGGAAGTGATAAGAGACGGAAAGGCCGTTACCGAAGGGGAACGCGAGAACGTTTACGTGACCGGAAACATCTGCGAGTCCGGCGACCTTCTGTGCAAGGACAGAAATTTACCGGTTATCAGACGCGGCGATTTAATCTGCGTTCTGGATGCCGGAGCGTACGGTTTCTCCATGAGTTCCACTTATAATTCAAGACCCCGTGCAGCCGAGGTTTTAATTACGAAGGAAGGAAATGCGAAACTGATTCGCAAGAGAGAGACCTACGAATATATTTTTGCAAATCTTGTAGAGGAATAAGTTTTACAAATAAAAACATGGACAATACAGGTAAAATTACTGAAGAACAGAAGAATTTAAAGGATCACAGCATTTATGTCATGGTTTCCCTGACGGGAACGATTCCTTCAAAAATGATTCGCCGGAGAATGGACGGAGAGTATGCTCATGTTTCCATTTCCTTAGACAGACAGCTTCATCACATGTACAGTTTCGGCCGCCTTTACAAGTATTTTATCCAGCCGGGCGGACTGGTGCATGAACTTCCGGACAGAAACGTTTATACCAGATTTCCGCATACAAAATGCCGCATCTATGAGGTGAAGGTGACGGAAGAGCAGTATAAGGAGGCGGTCAGAATGCTTCAGAAATTCTGGTCGGTCAGAAAGAAACTCGTATACAACAACGTCGGACTTTTGGCCGCGAACTTCAACCGGCATCCCGATTTCCCGAACGCATATTACTGTTCGCAGTTTGTCGGAAGAGTGCTTCAGCACATCGGCGTTGATTTTACGAATAAGAATTATCGCGAGACGGACGTGCTGGATTTTGTGGATGCACAGGGCTTCGAAGTCATCTATGAAGGCGAACTGAGGGATTACTGGAACCGCTATTGTGTGACGGAAGGGTACTCGAGGTATTAAAAGTTCTCCTTTTCTTTTGAGGGGAAATGGGATATAATTTTCTTTGCGAGATTGACAGGAAACTGTTAACAAATAAATTTTTTACGGAGGTACATTGTTATGGCTTTAGTTTCTGCTACAGAGATGATCAACAAGGCACATGAAGGTCACTATGCAATTCCGGCTTTCAACACAAACAACTTAGAGTGGACACAGTGCATTCTTAAGGCAGTTCAGGAGACCAACACTCCTGTTATCATTCAGACATCCGAAGGTGCTGCAAAGTACATGGGTGGCTACAAGGTGGTAGTTGACATGGTTAACGATTTAATCGATTCCATGGGCATCACCGTTCCCGTTGCTCTTCACCTTGATCACGGTACTTACGAAGGAGCAAAGGCTTGCATCGAGGCAGGATATTCATCCGTTATGTTCGACGGATCCCACTATCCCATTGATGAGAATATTGCAAAATCCAAAGAAATTATCGAACTTGCACACGCTAAGGGCGTTTCCGTAGAGTGCGAAGTCGGCGGTATCGGCGGTACCGAAGACGGCGTTACTTCCAACGGTGAACTTGCTGATCCTGCAGAGTGCAAACTCATCGCTGATTTAGGCGTTGATTTCCTTGCAGCAGGTATCGGTAACATCCACGGAAAATATCCCGAGAACTGGGCAGGACTTAACTTTGATCGTCTTGAGGAAATCAAGAACGCTACCGGAGGAAAGCCCCTCGTTCTTCACGGCGGTTCCGGTATTCCTTTCGAGCAGACCAAGAAGGCAGTTACCCTTGGCGTTTCCAAGATTAACATCAACACCGAGCTTCAGCTT
>DLBG01000057.1 GCA_002494135.1 Lachnospiraceae bacterium UBA7027 | reverse complement strand
ATAATCCATTTCCGGCATATGGGTCAATGAGTTACCATCTTTTTGAATATCAATAAACTTTACAATGGCTCCACAATGAATCGCCGCAGATGCTGTAGCTGTATAGGTATATGCCGGAATAATGACTTCATCTCCCGGTTTTATTCCAAGGACACGCAAGTTCAGTTCTTCTGAAGCGGTCGCAGAATTCAGACATACGACGCGATTTGACCACTCGTTCTTTCCCTCATCACTTTCCGTGTCCACATCATTCTTTCCTGTTGCAATAAAGCCAGCCAATCGTCTTTCCAAACGTTTTACACGCGGTCCCGTTGTAATCCATCCCGAACGTAGCGCACTGATTACTTCGTCAATTTCTTCCGAACCAATATCCGGCGGACTGAATCCAAGTTCATTAATCTGAACCGGTTTCATTGCGCTTACTGAAACCTGCCCTTGAGCCATCTGATAGAAACTCGGCAATTGCATGATGTTGCAACCCGTTTCCATGCAGATATCCACGATTGCTTTCTGATCTTCTGACGAAGCGGAAGGAACCGCAATATAAATCTTGTTTATGCCGAATTTCTGTACCGAAGATAGAATCGTATCACGACCTCCGATTACAGGAATTCCGTCAATTGTTCTCTTCCATTTATTCGGACTGTCATCAATAAAGCATACGACTCTTTCATTCGAGGATTCATCGGCTTGAATTTCACGCAAAAACATCTGCCCTGCTGTTCCGGCACCGATAATCATTACCTTTTCGCTTTGTTCATTTCCTTTTTGAACCTGTTGGCGAAGCAAAAGATAAACACGATAGGAAAATCTGGGAACTGCCACTGCAATCATAAGAATCAGGGTCCCCCAGATATAGAAAGAAAGCGGCATACGCCAAAAGAATACCGTAATAACTATCGAATATAGCAAACCCGCAACAAATGCTCCGGCACAAATTCTTGCAAGTTCCATGTAACTTGCAAACGCCCATACCATCCGATACATTCGAAACAGGATGTAAATTACTACGCTAACTGCTGCCGCTATGGAAACAGTACTTAAATACGCCCATATATACTCTTTATCGATTCTTGAATAAACGCAATCATGTCGTAACCAAAGCGCTAGAAAGAAAGCGATATGAAATGCTATAAAATCATAAATCCCTAAAAGAATCGCAATAAACTGCCAATGTTCAATTAATTTATGAGGATTTGAGTTTTTCACCGACTAAACTCTCCTTAAGATATGATTCTTCTTAAATGTAGTACACAAATATACTAGTTTATTATATCATATTTCCCCGCAAAAGACACCCAAAGTCCACCGTGTTATAATTCGCAACATTGCGAATATGTTGACTTGCATAATTGCAAACCGCTATGATTCCATTTTGGATGATGTTAGGGTATCATTCTTCCTCCGTCACCAGCCGTTTTACCTTTGCCCGCGCAATCAGCCCGAAACTTAAGTAAAAAACAAGCGTCAGTATAAGAAAAATCAGCACAAACCAGTTAATCTCCTCCCTCCACTTCAGTGCCACCGTGGCACCGGAGAAAAGCAGAATAATAACCGGATAAACAAACGAAAACGAGGTCACGCCCGATTCAAAAAAACGAAGCATCAGCAGTCCGAAGACCGGAACCAGGACGAACACCGTCGTAAATTCTACCGCAAAAAAGACAACCCGTAACGGCATTTCCTGAAAGGAAATATAGCTCACCGGCACCGCCATGGCAAAAAGCGTTAAGTAGATGACGGAGACGACGGATGCATAGGAACGAAGCCTGAATTTACCGGCAGTCAGCTCATCTTTGTCCGCAGCAAGGCGTTTTCCTTCCCTGCAGCATTCAATCGTTCTTACAACCATCGCCGCAATCAGAAAGCCGTAGGATACAAACTGTACGGGTGCAATCGTAAAACCGGTATGCATCATGCCACCAAAAAGAATCACGGTTACGGCAAGAATCACGGATTTACGGTTTGCATCGAAATCATACGCTTTCCTCGTAAAGACGGAAACGAACATCTTCGGAAGAACGCGGATCATAAGTACCAGTCCCGAAGCAACACTCAGTGCCGTGACTGCATAGGCAATGTAATTAAAGACATTTCCGGAAACAAGCGCATACTCTCCTCCCACACCGGGGCTTAGAATCACCGCCAAAAGGCGTTCAGCGAAGAGAATCAGAAAGTACAGGATGAATCCGATCAGTTTCAGTTTAGATAAAACAGTATTCTTTTCCATACACTTCTCCGTATCCGAACCGGTTAAAAGCACTTCTTCTCATGCGTCTGCTTACAGTTTGCAAGATTCGCACATTTATAGCAAACTTCGTTGGAGCAGGTGTCACGTTCAAAGAATTCGCGGACGTTGCCAAGTGTCGTATCCGCAATGTTTGCGAGCGCTTCGTTCGTAAGGAACGCCTGATGCGAAGTCAGGATTACATTCGGCATGGAGATTAAGCGCGCCAGCACGTCATCGTTTACGATATGATTGGAATAGTCATGGAAGAAGACATTCGATTCTTCTTCGTATACATCCAGGCAGGCCGCACCGATTTTGCGCTGTTTGATACCCTCCAAAAGCGCTTCCGAATCAATCAGGGCACCACGGGATGTATTGATTAAAACAACTCCTTTTTTCATCTTTACAATGCTTTCCGTATTCACCATATGCCGGTTTTCATCGGTTAACGGGCAGTGGAAGGAAATGATATCCGCCCTTTCCCAGAGCTCGTCAAGCTCCACGTATTCGATACCGGAATCCTTTGCAGGGAACTTGTCATAAGCAATCACATTCATGCCGAAGCCACGGCAGATGTCGATGAAGATTCTGCCGATTTTACCCGTTCCGACCACGCCGACCGTTTTACCGTGCAGGTCGAATCCGGTCAGGCCGTTTAAGCTGAAGTTAAAATCCTTGGTACGGATATACGCTTTGTGAATCCGTCGGATGGATGTAAGAAGGAGCGCCATGGCATGCTCCGCCACCGCGTACGGAGAGTATGCGGGAACACGGACGATATGAATTTTGCCGTAGGCATATTCAATGTCCACATTGTTGTAGCCCGCGCAGCGCAAGGCGATGAGTTTTACGCCCATTGCGGTCAGTCTGTCAATTACTGCGCTGTTTACATCGTCGTTTACGAAAACGCAGACAACATCGCTTCCTTCCGCCAGTTTGCAGGTTGCTTCCGAAAGACGCGTTTCGAAATACTCGATTTCGTACTCCTCATCTTTGTCGGAGGCGATAAACGACTGACGGTCATATTCCTTTGCATCGAAAAATGCGATTCGAATTTTTTTCATAGTGGCTCCTTTACAAATCATATACTATATACACATTACTCATATCCATAGAATCTGTCAAAGATCGGATAAAGTTCCAAAAACGGCACTTCCGTCTCGGATACCGTCTCTCCGAATTCCATGGCCCTGCCGGGTGCGCTGCTTTGCTTCCATTCCGGCAGACCGGCTCCGTTCGGGTCACCGCTTACAATGAAGTTTTTGAAATATCCGAGCATAATCCGGCTTAATTCGCGGTCTTTCTCATCATAAAGTTTGGAGTCCGCCAGAATATTGCCGTAAAGATAAACTTCCTCGCCGCTGTGCCAGGACCCGAGGCGTCCGTTGGACTTTGTAAAATAATAAACATACGTCGGAACACCGTTATCCAACTGCTGCCTTTCCAGACAGTAATGACCATAGTTAAAGAAGACAACGGAATAAATACCTGCCCAGTTTCTTCTTGCTTCTTCGTTTGTTTCTGCCGGCATCAGCGTCAGAATTTCATCTGAATACGGATCCCCGAAATAAGCTCGCACTTTTTCTTCGTAATTCCCAAGATTTGCCTGCTCAAAGAGAATAAACGGTGCCGATTCCTCTTTGTTATATCCGTGCAGCATTGCCTCTTCGTTATGAATTCCTTTTTTATAAGATTCGTACGGAGTTTCCGTCAGGGCATATCCGTCCACCGTCATATGGTGATGCACTTCCAGTTCCCCAACAATCCGCTCTGCCGGAAGGGAACGCAATTCCTCCATGTTTTTCACACCAAGCCGCTTCTTCGTCTCCGCCCCCGTTTCAAGTGCTTCTTCCATGGTTCGGAAGGAATGCGTGGGTTTCGGCGATGTGACCGTGGAACTTTCCGCAACGGCTCTTCGAAAGAGTCCCTTTGCCAGAGGAGATGTACAAAGCGCAGTCACACAGGCAGCACCTGCAGACTCTCCTGCAATCGTTACGTTGCCGGGATCTCCGCCGAATGCAGCAATATTCTCCTGCACCCACTGAAGCGCCATAATCTGATCCAGCAGTCCGTAATTCCCGGTAGTATGGTTAGCGGATTCCTCTGCCAGCTCTTCATCGGCAAAGAATCCGAAAATACCGAGACGGTATGCCATATTTACAACAATCACACCTTCTCTTGCAAGCCCTTCGCCACTGTAGTCTTCATACCAGGGCTGACCGGTCTGTAATACCCCACCGTGAATATAGACAAGCACCGGGAGATCCTTTGCATCTCCGGCCGGTTTCCAGATATTCAGATAAAGCGAATCCTCACTTGCAGGGGTACGGTAATTATCTTTCATGGAAAACCATTTGTAATCATGGTATCCGACAATATGAGACAGGGAAGAATAGATTACGGAACTCTGTGTCTGCATGGACATGGGCGCAAAAGTATCCGCTTTAAGAATTCCTTCCCATCCATCCGCCGGCTGCGGTTCCCTGAAACGCAAATCTCCTATCGGAGGTTTGGCATACGGAATTCCGGCATAGACTTCCACTGCTCCGTCGGCTGTTTTCACACCCGTCAGTGCGCCCTGTTTAATTTGAACTACATCTGTAGTTCCTCCGTTCTTTCCCTGAACGGCAGGTACCGGTTTGACCGGTGGAATGGAAACTGCAAGTATGATTCCGAACACCAAAATAAGTACCGGGAAGCTTATAATCCTTGCATATCCCGGTAAGGTATTTTTCGTTTTAATGCGAAAAACAGCAAACCCTGCTGCTGCAAGCAATGCAAGAATCCATCCCGGTACTGTATGCTGTCCAAGCTCCAGTATGGCAATCATCAGTAATCCAAGAAAGCAGAACGGGAAAAGCCAAAGGTACTTTGGCATTTTGGTTGTTCTATTCTTTTGAGATTTATTATTCTTTTCCATATAGCCCTATTATGTCCGATATAAATATAAAAGGCAATGTTACTTACAATCTGCCCATTTATAGACTTCTTTATACTTTACAAACCGGTCGTACGGCAACTTCTTTTCCTTCTGCAGCCTTCCAATCACAATATAAGGCATAACATTCTGCGAGACAGAAAACTTTTTAATCGACTCTATCGTAAAACTGCCTTTGGCCGTAAACACCCGATAATCGGCTTCCAAAATCAGACTTTCCCTTGCAAATGCATCCGCAGCTGCTTCCTTATCCTGTTCCGATTCATCATCCAGGAATTTTGAATTCTTTCCAACATCTCCG
The DNA here is from genome assembly GCA_002494135.1 of Lachnospiraceae bacterium UBA7027. Lineage (GTDB taxonomy): Bacteria > Bacillota > Clostridia > Lachnospirales > Lachnospiraceae > UBA3766. The sequence goes on along the minus strand of DLBG01000057.1, from coordinate 1,092 downwards.
TTCACAATGTGTCCCAGTTCATGAAAGACAGAAAACCAGAAAATATCCTTATACGCATTTCTTAATGTCACAACCATCTGATAAGATCCGTTCTGCCTGGACGCCACGTACCCCTGAACCGGAGCACCTTTGAAATTCCTCACAACATCAAATACAATTCCGTACTTTGCAAAAACATACTGCAGACTTTCCAGTGTATTATGCTCATTCTCCAACATTACGTTTTTAAGATCTTTCGTCAGTTGCTCAACATCTTCAGCACGGAAGGTTCCCGCTGCCCGCTTATTCTCCATGCTGATTTGGCACAAACGAACCCACGCTCCCAAAACATCAGCATTGACCGATCCCTGCTTTCCCATTCGGAAAGCCCCGGCCGGAACAATTTCCCTTACATTTACCAAATTGCTGATTCTAAGAACTTTTCTAAGAGACAGAATGGACTCATCTTTAGTCTCCTCATCCGGCATCTGACCTTCCTTGCGGAAATACTTCACCATATCCTTTAATGAATCCCGAACACATCTCTCTTCATCCGTGATACTTTGCATCTCATTGAATTCCAACAATTCCGCATCATAATGAGCCTGCAGATTAATCCAAAAAGACTTCGGCACGCCAAGTGCGTATTCCAATGCCAGCGCAAACCTGGCCGAAATGTCTTTCTTGCCGTGAATCACATTGCTTACATATACCGGAGTTACGCCTGTACAAGTGGCCAATTCTGCCTGAGAAATGCCTCTTTCTTCCAAAACATCTGCAATTGTTTCCCCGGGATGAATAATTAAATCACGGGATATACCACGTTGTTTTGCTGCCATGATAGTCACACACTCCTTTAACCTCAAACTCCGTACACTCTCTTACCTTCTCCGGTTCCATATCTAAGCCAATAATCAACCGTGCATTCGGAGCCACATGTAGCGAATACCTTACATCCTTATACCCTTCCAGATATTCGGGTTTTCCCAAACCTAAGTCCAAAAAATCGCCAAAACAATCCGCCGACTCCAATCAGTCCATATGCTTTTTTATTGTCCGAACCCAATCATTTGGAATATCTTTCTTTAATTGCATATTCCGCTTGAACGGAAC
>DLBG01000004.1 GCA_002494135.1 Lachnospiraceae bacterium UBA7027 | reverse complement strand
AGCAAACTTTTTCGGCGCCTCTCCGAGGTTTCCGGGACCGTTTGAAATAAACATAAGCATCTTTTGTGCCGGCATGGATTTTTGATTGATTTCCTCACAGGCTTTTGGAATTGCCAGTGTTTCATTCACAACGTCACAATTCACTGCCTTTTTTGCGGCAAGTGCCTTATACACCTTTTTCTCATCTTCGCTTAAGGTCGGAGAAATCGCCCCGTCCGTATAGAAAAATCGAATCAGGCCCATTTTTCTTGCAAGCCCGGCATTCTTTTCATACCTTACGGTACCTTTAAAATCAAAATCATCATAAAATCCCGGAACCACCATATCAAGCCCCACTATAGCCTCGACCTCATCCGGATAATTCTGCGCCCACAGAATGGCCTCAAGTCCCGACATGGAGTGCGGGCAGAGAATGTACGGGCCGTCTATACCGGCTTTGGAAAGCACATCCCTGTCCTGCGCAAGCATTTTATCGAACGACCTTTCCTCATCCACCACATCACTGAAACCATATCCGAATTTTTCAATCACAACAACCCGGTAATCTTCTTCCAGCAGGCTGTAAAGGCTCTTGTAATCCAGTATGGGGCATACGACGCCGGACCCGGACAAAAATACCAGCGTGCGTTCTCCCCTGCCGCCGGAATAGACGCACATCTGATGTCCGTCAACCGTGACCATTTTGCCCAGAGGTTTGCTGATTAACGCTTCCTCTTTTTTCATTTTAATTTTGTGATAAATAAATGTACCCGACAAAAACAGTGCAACTGCCACAAATGCTCCCAATAAAAATTTACCGGTTATCCTGAGTATTTTTTTCATCTTAACTTTCCCCAATCAGCATTTCATAGGTTACGCCGTATTTTTCGGCAATATCCTTCGCATAGGACGACCCCTCCGGTTTAGACAAAATAACCTTAAATGAGCGTTTGCCTTCCTCGGTTTTCATTACCAGTGAAGCGGCTCCGGCACCCATGCCTTCGCGGGTCAGTTCTTCTGCATCCTCCCCTAATTTGTGCATATGGGTATTATAAATTGTACGCACTGCATTGTTAAGAAGTGCTTTCACGGAGTCTTTTGCAATATAATAACCTTCCTCAAAGGAGGTTGTGGAGAAAGTCTCATTCAAAAGCATAAGGCTTTTTTCCGTAGCCTTTGAAAACATTTCCTTAAACCGGACACACTCCTCTCCCAGTCTTCCGAGATCCATGGTTTTATCCTCATCCGCCGGAAAATGGGTAAAAATACAGTCACAGGGAACATAGCGGAATTTTTTTGCCGGCACATATAATCCGCCCTGTGCCAGAATAAAGAGCTGACCGACCGCCTGTGTCATCGTGGTCTTTCCGCCCCGGTTTGCACCGGTGAGAATATAGACGGTATGCTTCCTGTCAAAAATAAGATCATTCGGTACAATCTCATCTGCATTTTCCGTATTCATGGCCAGTTTCAGATTATAAAAATCCAAAGCCTCCATGGAAATCGTATCCCCGGCAGCCTGCATTCCGGCATTGTCTGCCTGTCCTGCAATAATCGGCTGTGCTTCGCAAAATACGCATCCTTTTTCCATAAGACTGTTTATATATTCCGCACACCGGATATAATACAGAAACTCCGGCACCAGCCCGGAAATATTCATAATTGCAACATCCGCATATTTGGTGAGCGTATCCCGTAACCTCTTTACCAGCGTGCCGAGCATTTTATTTACCACGCTGTCCAGATAAAATGTGCTGTTTACCATTGCACCGTCCGCAGCGGAAACAACCGTGGACGAAGGCCCGAAATCCGTAGGTGAAGAGGTATTCGAAACAAGCAGGCTTACCTCGCTTTTCGCCACATTTTTCTTCATATAGTCAAAGAAATTACTTTTTTCTTCCCGGTCAATCATCTGATAATGCAGATCCCCGTCCCAGTCCGATGTCTCCCGAATTCTGTCCTTTGAAGCAATTGCATCGGCAAAATTGCTGACGATGCCGGATTTTTTAAACGGCTTTTTGTTCACGGAAACGAGTCCTATGCTGACGGCTTCAAAGCGTTCGTTGACGTTTACCCCAAGGGTAACGCTCTGTACATCCGAGGCTTTCATTTTAAGTTCCGCGATGTCTTTCTTCATTTCCGCAAAGCAGGCATCCTCATATAGTTCGCTAATGTAGTCTCTTAAACGAACCAGTCCCTCGGATTTCACTCTCTCATCTAAAAGACAGTTTCTCATCGTTTCCACAATTTTAATGTAACTGTCCAAATCTTCAAGGCGGTTAAACAGATGCCAAAGTCCCATCTCCTCATCGGTGGTTTTGTGAAAGGAAGAAAAATCCCTCATGAACTGTATTTGATCAAACAAATCCAGCATGGTTTTTCTCAGTTCCGGGTTATTAAAAATATCGGCAAAAATCTGCTGCCGATAGATTGAAACAGCCGGACTCGGAGTTATTTTTGAAAGTACATTTGCTATCATGCGGCGCTGCTTTGCATCATCGGAAACTTCCTTTAAAAATCCATCAAGTCCCAAATCATGCAGCACATTATCTGACAGTATGCGATATTCAACGTTCTCTCCCGCCGGCTGTAAAAGACTGAATGATAATTTCTGATTCATACTCTGCCTCCTCACGGTAACATTTCGTAATGATGTCA
>DLBG01000119.1:2421-5805 GCA_002494135.1 Lachnospiraceae bacterium UBA7027 | reverse complement strand
CAGGCAAGGGTCATGGGGGCAAACTGTGTACTGCTGATCTGCTCGCTTCTGGATACAGCGACCGTAAGCCGGTATCTGGAAATCTGTGAGGAGACGGGACTGGCGGCGCTTGTGGAAACGCATGACGCCGAAGAAATCCGCAGAGCGGTAAGTACGGGAGCCCGGATGATCGGAGTCAACAATCGGAATTTAAAGGATTTTTCCGTGGACTTTTCAAACGCTTCGAGACTTCGCGATTTTATCCCGGATGACCGGCTGTATGTAGCGGAAAGCGGAGTCGGAAATCCCGGGGACATCAGGGAACTGGCGAAGGCGGGAGCGGACGCGGTTTTAGTCGGTGAGGCAATGATGCGCGCGGAAGATAAAAAAGATTTCCTGCAAAGAATGCGACTGGCGGCGGAGGGAATTTATGAGTAAAATAAAAATCTGCGGGCTCTTTCGAAAAGAGGACACGGAATTTGTCAATGAAGCAAAACCGGATTACTGCGGCTTCATTCTGCATTTTCCGAAAAGCCACAGAAGTCTTGAACCGGAAAAAGCAAAGGAATTAAGACAGTATATTGATTCCTCCGTCCGTGTTGTAGGTGTTTTTGTAAATCAGCCGCCTGAGTACGTGATACAAACCGCGGACACGGTCGGACTGCAGGTTATCCAGCTGCACGGAAACGAGGATGACGATTATATCCGTAAAGTGCAATCCGAATCGAAACTTCCCGTCTGGAAAGCATTCCGAATCCGAAACCGCGAGGATTTGATATGGGCAGCCGGATGCGCGGCGGATATGGTACTTCTTGATAACGGATACGGAACCGGAGAAGTATTTGACTGGTCCGTCGTTACGGAGTTTGAAAGGCCGTTTATTCTTGCGGGAGGGCTGACGGCGGAAAACATTCCGGATGCGATAAAATCCCTGAATCCGGAAATTGTGGATTTGTCTTCCGGAGTGGAAACGGACAAACGCAAGGACCGCGAAAAAATACTGCGAGCGGTGAAAGCGGCAAGAATGTAAAAAAAATAAAACAGTGATACAAAAGCGGTTTGCAATGCGCAACCGGGAAAGGATACATAAATGAGCAGAGGACGATTTGGAATTCACGGCGGACAGTATATACCGGAAACGCTGATGAATGCAGTCATTGAACTGGAGGAAGCATATAACCGGTTTAAAGATGATCCGGAATTTACGAAGGAGCTTTCACAGCTGTTTAACGAATATGCCGGAAGACCGTCCAGACTTTATTATGCAAAGAAAATGACGGAGGATCTGGGCGGCGCGAAGATTTACTTAAAGCGTGAAGACTTAAACCATACCGGTGCGCACAAGATTAACAATGTTCTCGGGCAGGCTCTGCTCGCAAAGAAAATGGGCAAGACCAGACTGATTGCGGAAACGGGAGCCGGTCAGCACGGTGTCGCAACCGCGACGGCAGCAGCGTTAATGAATATGGAATGTGTCGTATTCATGGGAGAGGAAGATACGAAACGACAGGCATTAAACGTATACCGCATGAGGCTTCTCGGCGCGGAGGTAATCCCCGTAAAGAGCGGTACCGCTACCTTAAAGGATGCGGTATCGGAAGCCATGCGTGAGTGGACAAACCGGATTGACGATACGCATTACTGCTTAGGTTCCGTTATGGGACCGCATCCTTTTCCGACCATTGTCAGGGATTTTCAATCCGTGATATCCAAAGAAACAAGGCAGCAGATTCTGGAAAAAGAAGGAAGACTTCCGGATGCCGTAATTGCCTGTGTGGGTGGCGGTTCAAACGCCATCGGAAGTTTCTATCATTTTATTCCCGACGGAGACGTCCGTTTAATCGGCTGTGAAGCGGCGGGACGCGGGGTGGATACTTTTGAAACCGCGGCTACCATTGCAACCGGAAGGCTGGGAATTTTCCACGGAATGAAATCTTATTTCTGCCAGGATGAGGACGGACAGATTGCTCCCGTATACTCCATTTCCGCCGGCCTGGATTATCCCGGTGTCGGACCGGAACATGCATATCTTCACGATATAGGAAGAGCGGAATATGTACCCGTTACCGATGAGGAAGCGGTAAATGCGTTTGAGTATCTTGCGAAGACGGAAGGAATCATACCGGCCATAGAATCCGCACATGCCGTAGCGCATGCCATGAAAATCGCCCCGGAAATGGACAAAGACAGGATTATCGTCATCACCATATCCGGCAGAGGCGATAAGGACTGTGCGGCAATTGCCAGATACAGAGGGGAGGATATCCATGAGTAAAATAGCATCGGCTTTTCAAAACGGAAAAGCATTCATTCCTTTTATTACCTGCGGTGATCCGGATCTTGCCACCACGGAAGCAGTGGTAAGGGCGGCCGTTGCAAACGGAGCGGATCTGATTGAACTGGGAATCCCCTTCTCCGATCCCACGGCGGAGGGACCTGTAATCCAGGGCGCGAATTTAAGAGCCTTAAACGGCGGAATCAAAACGGATCATATTTTTGAATTTGTAAAAAGGCTTCGCAGGGATATTGAAATTCCGCTTGTTTTTATGACCTATGCGAACGTGGTATTCTCATACGGATCGGAGAAATTTCTGTCAAACTGCAAAGAGGCGGGGATTGACGGACTGATTCTCCCGGATCTTCCTTTTGAGGAAAAAGGGGAGTTTGCGGATGTATGTAAAAGAAACGGCGTGGATTTGATTTCCCTGATTGCACCGACTTCCGCGGACCGCATTTCCATGATTGCAAAGGAAGCGGAAGGCTTTATCTATATCGTATCAAGCCTCGGGGTAACCGGTACCAGAAGTGAAATCACCACGGACCTGGGCGCTATCGTGGATGTGGTCAGAAAGAATACTTCCGTGCCTTGTGCCATCGGGTTCGGAATCTCCACACCGGAACAGGCAAAAAAGATGTCCGGATATGCCGACGGCGTGATTGTGGGATCCGCCATCATTAAAATCATTGCGCAGTACGGCAGGGATGCGGCGGCACCCGTGGGTGAATACATCGGCCGGATGAAAGATGCAATCCGGTAAAGAAAAGGTTTTTCATTGACAAGTATTTGGAATCGGAGTATATTAAGTTCCATAAAAGACAAAGGCGTCTTTAACGAGCACTGGCTCGTTGAAGGCGCTTTTTTTATTCCTAAATTTTAGGAGGTTTGGATATGACGGCGAATGAAGTTAATCAAAAAGAAGAAAAGCAGACAGGAGAAAGTCATAATGCAAGAGGACTTTACGATCCTTCCTTTGAGCATGACAACTGCGGAATCGGAGCGGTAATCGATGTAAAGGGACGGGCAAGTCATAAACTTGTAAGCGACGCACTCTGTATTGTGGAGAATTTAGAGCACAGAGCAGGAAAAGATGCGGAAGGAAAGACCGGAGACGGTGTCGGAATCCT
>DLBG01000119.1:0-2364 GCA_002494135.1 Lachnospiraceae bacterium UBA7027 | reverse complement strand
TGTCGGAATCCTTACGCAGATTCCCCATGCCTTTTTTGAGAAAAAATGCAGGGAACTCGGCATCGTGCTTCCCGGAAAACGTCAGTACGGCGTGGGATTCTTTTTCTTTCCTCAAAAAGAGTATAAAATGCGTCAGGCAAAGTCCATGTTCGAGACCATCGTGCGTAAATCCGGACTTAAGATTCTGGGCTGGAGAGAGGTGGAAACCGACCCTTCCGTTCTCGGAAGCAAAGCGCTGGAATGCATGCCCGTAATTCGCCAGGTGTTTATCACGCGGCCGGAATCCGCGGAAACGGATCTGGATTTTGACCGTATGCTCTATGTCATTCGTCGTGAATTTGAACAAAGTGCGGAAGATACCTACATTCCTTCCTTATCCTGCAGAACCATCGTATATAAGGGCATGTTTTTGGTAGGCCAGCTCCGTACCTTCTATAAAGATCTGGAAGATGAGGATTATGCATCCGCCATTGCAACGGTGCATTCCAGATTCTCCACCAATACGACTCCCAGCTGGAGAAGGGCACATCCCAACCGGCTTATTGTTCACAACGGAGAGATTAATACCATTAAGGGAAATGCGGATAAAATGCTTGCAAGGGAAGAAACCATGCATACGAATGCTTTTTCCGCGGAAGATATGACAAAGGTTCTTCCGGTTATCTCCCAAAGCGGTTCGGATTCCGCAATGCTGGATAATGTTTTGGAATTTCTGATGATGAGCGGCATGGATCTTCCACTGGCAGCCATGATTGCCATCCCGGAACCCTGGGCAAACAACGACACGCTTTCCCTGGAGGAAAGGGATTTTTACCAGTACTATGCAACCATGATGGAACCCTGGGACGGGCCTGCATCCATTCTCTTCTCCGACGGAGACGTCATGGGAGCCATTCTTGACAGAAACGGTCTTCGTCCGTCCAGATACTATGTCATGGACGATGACAGACTGATTCTTTCCTCCGAAGTCGGTGTTCTTGATCTGGATGAACGTCATATTTTAAAAAAAGAAAGACTGCATCCCGGAAAGATGCTTTTAGTGGATACGAAAGAGGGGGTCATTTATCAGGATGAGCAGATTAAAAACCGCTATGCAAAGCAGGAACCGTACGGGGAATGGCTGGACGGGAACCTGATGCATTTAAAGGATATACGAATCCCCAACCAAAAGGTTCCTACATACACAAAGGAAGAACGGAAGGCGTTGCAGAAGGCCTTTGGCTATACATATGAGGATTACCGTGAAGGAATTTACGGAATGGCACTCAATGGTGTGGAGCCTATCGGTGCCATGGGTGTGGATACACCGATTGCGGTTTTGTCAAAAGAGTATCAGCCGTTATTTTATTATTTTAAACAGCTTTTCGCGCAGGTTACCAATCCGCCCATCGATGCGGAGCGCGAAAAAATCGTCACCTCCGGTTCCGTTTATGTCGGAAAGAACGGAAATCTTTTAGAGGAAAAACCGGAGAACTGCCATGTATTAAAGATTCAGAATCCGATACTGACGGATCTGGATTTGATGAAAATTGCCAACCTGAATAAGGATGGATTTAAGAGTGCCAAAGTTTCCATTCTTTACTATAAGGGAACCGCCATGAAGCGTGCTTTGGACCATCTGTTTGTGGAGGTGGACAAGGCATACCGGGAAGGCGCAAGCATCCTGATTCTTTCGGACCGCGGAGTGGATGAAACACATGTGGCGATTCCTTCCCTGCTTGCCGTGGCAGCAGTGCATCAGCACCTGGTACGGACGAAAAAATGCACGGCCATGTCCTTAATTCTGGAATCGGCTGAACCGAGGGAGGTTCACCATTTTGCAACCCTTCTCGGATACGGTGCTTCCGCGGTGAACCCGTATCTGGCTCATGCAACCGTCGAGGAATTGATCGAAGACGGACTTTTGGAAAAGGATTATTATGCCGCGGTGGAGGATTACGATCATGCCATTCACCAGGGAATTATTAAGATTGCATCCAAAATGGGTATTTCCACAATCCGTTCCTATCAGGGAAGCAAAATTTTTGAAGCAGTCGGTGTTTCCGAAGAGGTAATCCGCGACTATTTTACCGGAACGGTAAGCCGGATCGGAGGAATTACTCTGGACGATATCGGAAAGGCGGCGGAAAGGCAGCACAATCTCGCCTTTGATCCGCTGGGCCTGCCCGTAAGACCAAAGCTGACCGCGCTTGGAAGACATAAGGCAAGAAGTCAGGGAGAGGACCACAGGTATAATCCCGGGACGATTCATATGCTTCAGCTTTCCACAAGGGAAGGGGATTATTCCAAATTTAAGGAATACACTTCCATGGTGGATGCGGAAGAAACCGGATATTTAAGAAGTTATCTGGATTTTAATTTCCC
>DLBG01000024.1:5356-16717 GCA_002494135.1 Lachnospiraceae bacterium UBA7027 | reverse complement strand
TCTATCCGGGTCTCATGCTTTTAATCGGATGGATTATATTTAACGTTATCCTTTACCTTTTTCGGAAAAAGAAGATTGAACCTTATTTCGTAAGCTTCGAATATATCCTGCGTATCATCAAAACCGCAGGAAAAACAATAAAACTTCTTCCGGATGATTTCGGGAAAGAGAAAGAACTTTTAAAATCATCGAAAGCGAAATTAAACAGAATTTCCACCGGAAATCTGGTATTCCTGCAGTCCGACACGTCTTCGGCGGTCGGGGATTTGGGAAACGGCATCATGAATTTTATCAAGATGTTCTTTCATATCGACCTGTTTATTTTCTACCGGATGAAGAAGCAGGTTGAGAATAACCGCGATGCGGTGGATGCACTGTTTGAAACACTTGGGAAACTCGATTTTGCCGTAAATGTGGCATCGTATCGAAAAACACTTCCGTATTATTCCGTTCCCGAATTTACCGATGAGAGAGAACTGACAATTACTGAGGCCGTTCATCCCCTTTTGTTAAAAGAAGGGGTTGCAAATTCCATCGATGCAAAGAAGGGAATACTTCTGACCGGTTCGAATGCGTCCGGTAAATCAACCTTCCTTCGCATGGTCGGAATCAATGCGCTGCTGGCACAGAGTTTTCATACGGTTTATGCCAAATCGTATAAAGCGGGCTTCTTTCGGATTTATTCTTCCATGTCCTTAAAGGACAGCCTGGAATCAAAAGAAAGCTATTATATGGCGGAAATCCGCTCCATCAAGCGTATTCTTGATGCGTTAAAATCCGATACATCCTATGTTCTTTGTTTCGTGGACGAAGTACTGCGCGGAACCAATACGAAGGAGAGAATTGCGGCAGGTGCAGAAATCATGCGTTCCATCGAAGGGCATAACAGCCTCTGTTTTGCGGCTACGCACGATATCGAACTTGCACATATGCTTCCTCCGCAGTTTGAAAATCATCATTTCGAGGAAGAGATTCTTGAGGATGATATTCACTTCCCGTATCAGATTAAGGACGGATATGCGACTTCGCGCAACGCAATAGCGCTTCTTCGCATTATGGGCTATCCTTCGGAAATCATCGACAGAGCAACGAAGTGCGTGGAGGAGTCGGAACATGGCATTCAGTAAGGTTTATTTATATACGGACGGCGCGGCCCGCGGAAACCCCGGTCCCGGCGGATACGGTGTGGTTTTAAAATTTACCGACGAAAACGGCATCCTTCATCAAAAGGAGCTTTCAAAGGGGTATTATGAAACCACGAATAACCGGATGGAACTTTTGGGCGTCATTACAGGTCTGGAAGCTTTGAAACGTCCCTGCGAAGTCGTAGTGATTTCGGATTCGAAATATGTGGTGGATGCATTTAACAATCACTGGGTGGATTACTGGGTAACGCATAATTTCCGTAAATCGGATAAAAAACCGGTAAAAAACAGGGATTTGTGGGAACGGCTGATTGCTGCTTCAAAGAATCATAAAATCACCTTTGAATGGGTAAAAGGACACGACGGGCATCCCGAGAACGAACGTTGCGACGAACTTGCAACGGCGGCTGCCGACGGGGATGCAAAAATACATGACGAAGGCTTTGTAAAAGAAGAGTTGTAAAGGGGAACGAAACAGGAGGTTTATTATGGTATCACACGGAATCAGTTTTCTCGCAATGTTTTTATCATTTCTGTTGGTATTCTTTGTATTTATTGCAGCCATTGCCGTTGCGGTTGTGATCGGAGTGCTGATTGGTAAGAAGAGAGCCAAAGACAGAGAAATTCAGGATATTTATACCTCGTATGAGGACAGCGACAGCAACGAAACGATTGAACTTTAAACAAATTTGAAACTATGCAGAAACTTGAGATTTTAATCAAATATAAAGACGATACCGTCGAAAAACTCTGCTATATTGACGGCAAATCGGACTGGATTGACCTAAGAAGCTTCGAGGACGTCGAATTCAAAAAAGGAGAATATAAGTTAATTCCCCTGGGCGTTGCCATGAAGCTGCCGGAAGGGTATGAGGCACACGTTGTACCCCGTTCCTCGACGTATAAAAACTACGGACTGATGCAGACCAATCACATGGGTGTCATCGATCAGTCCTACTGCGGAGACGAGGACTGGTGGTATGTTCCCATGTATGCGACACGTGACTGTGTGGTTCGTAAGAATGACCGGATCTGTCAGTTCCGTATCATGCTAAATCAGCCCGAAATCGTATTTGAAGAAGTTAACCATCTGGAGAACCCAAGCCGCGGAGGCTTCGGATCGACCGGAATTCAATAAAAGCAATACACAGTAAGAGGTGAGAGAAAATGATTAAAGTTACGAATCTCTGTAAAATGTACGGGAACAATGTAGCTTTGGACAATGTCTCTTTCGAAGTGGAAAACGGTCACATTTACGGCCTTTTGGGACCGAACGGTGCCGGCAAATCCACTACCATGAACATTGTTACGGGTTATATCGCTCCCAGCAGCGGAGAGGTGTCCGTTAACGGACATGTTTTAGGTGTTGAAACTCTTGAAGCGAAGAAATGTATCGGTTATCTGCCCGAAATTCCGCCTTTGTATCCCGACATGTATGTTCGCGAATACTTAAATTTTGCCTGCGGACTGAAGGGTGTTCCCAGAGCGGAAAGAAAGAAAGAAGTTGAAGACGCCATTGAGAAAACCGGATTAAGTGATGTAAGCGAACGTCTGATCCGTAACCTTTCCAAAGGTTATAAGCAGCGTGTCGGTATCGCACAGGCCATTCTGGGCAATCCCGATATCATTATTCTGGATGAGCCTACGGTCGGTCTGGATCCCCAGCAGATTATCGAGATTCGTGAACTGATCCGGTCCTTGAAAGAGAAACACACGGTAATTCTTTCATCCCACATTCTTTCGGAAATAGCCGCAGTCTGTGACGATGTTTTGATGATTGCACACGGCCGTGTCGTAGCCATGGATACCACCGATCATCTGATGGCATCGCATGAAAACAGCGGACGAAACTTTGAAATTACCGTAAAAGGCACGAAGGAAAAGGTGGAAGAAGTTCTTTCCGGTCTTGAGAATACCGTACAGAATCTTACCTTTGTTTCCGATGACAACGGAAAGGTTACCTTTACGTTTGAAACATCCCGCACGGACGATATCCGTGAGGATATTTCCTTTGCACTTTCCGATGCAAGACTTCTTGTCCTTTCCTTAAGCGAAGAGAAGAAGTCCTTAGAGGATACGTATCTTGCCATCATGAAGGATTCCGACGAGAAGTACGAAGAGGAAATGCGGCTTCTCGAGGAAGAGGACGAGGACGACGATGACGAGGATGAGGACGACGAAGAGAAATCCGACGAAGAGGAATCCGACGAAGAGAAATCCGACAATGAAAAATCCGACGAAGAGAAATCCGACGATGAGGAATCCGACGATGACGATTCCGACGACGAATCCGAAAACGATAAAAACGAAGAAGAAAAGGAGGAAGAGTAAAATGTTGACCATTTACTTAAAAGAACTCCGCAGCAACTTTAAATCTTTCTTCGGATGGCTGTTCCTTGCGGTTTATACATTTTTCTGTTCTTTGTATTTTGTAATTTATAATATTTTAAACGGAAGCCCGTATCTTTCATCTACGGTTTCTTCCCTTGTGGTTATTTTAATGTTTGTATTCCCTCTTCTTACCATGAGAATTCTGGCAGAAGAGAAGAAGTTAAGAACCGACCAGCTTTTGCTTACTTCACCGGTCAGAATTTCGTCGATTATTCTCGGCAAATTCTTCTCACTGGTTACCATGATGTTAATTGCATCGGCCGTACTTTTGCTCGGACTTCTGATTATGTCCTTCTACGGCACCGTACCCGTTGCGGAATCCCTGCTTGCCATCCTTGCGCTGATTCTCCTCGGATCGATGTTTGCCTCCATCGGACTTTTCTTATCCGCACTGACCGAGCATCAGTTTGTTGCGGCAATTCTGACATACGGCGCTTTCATTTTCATTATGCTGGTTCCGAGTGCATTGCAGATTTTCTTTGCTTCGAACAAGGTGGTTTCCACCGTTGCAAAGGCAATCGATTTCCTTGCTCCGTTTGACAAACTCCTTACCGGCATCATCAACGCGGCGGATATTTTCCGGATTCTTTCCATCATTGCCATTTTCCTGCTGCTTGCAGCCAGAGTCTTCGGAAAGAGTGCACTCGATCTTGCCCTGGTAGGGTCTAAGAAATTCTTCCTTTCGACGGCAGGAATCGTAGCCATTATTGTGCTGATTATTGCGGCAAATGTCGGAGCAAATTACATTCCCGTAAAATACATCCAGTACGATGCGACCAAGACCGGATATTACACCTTAACCAAGGAATCCAAGGAAATGGTAAAATCCCTTGACGAGGATGTTACAATCCATGTTCTGACCGACAAGAACCTTGCAGACAATGCATTAAACCTTTATTTGGAGCAGTATGAAGCCGCTTCCGGTCATATTAAGGTAAAATATCATTCTCAGAAAACCGAACCCACCTTCTATACGGCTTATACTAAAGATGCTCCTTCTTCGGGCAGCTTAATCATCACCATGGGTGATAAAAACCGTGTGATTGATTCAGGCAACTATTACATTCGCGAAATCAATTACAATACCTATCAGTATGACACAACCGGCGTTGACATCGAAGGTCAGATTACCGCAGCAATCGGTGCTTTGAAGGAAGGTAAGGAATTCAAGGTTTACTTCATCGAAGGACACAATGAACTTCCTCCCACGGATGCCATGATTGACAGACTTCGTAAGGCAGGCTTTACCTATGAAAGCATTTCCTTAATGACAATCGATTCCCTTCCCGAAGACTGCAGTGCCGTTGTCGTAAACGGACCGAATACGGATCTGTCCAAAGAGGATGTGAAGAAAATAAAATCCTACATCGATAAAGGCGGAGTTGGCGTTTTACTTGCAGCTGCCGATACTATCGAAACTCCGAACTACGATGAACTGCTTTCTTCTTACGGAGCGGAACTTGTAAAGGGTACCGTTTATGAAAAGGATTATCAGTATAACTTCCAGGGTGAAGGATTTTATCTTGTATATCAGCCTGTAGCGCACGCCATCACCAATAAGAATTATTCCGGCAAGCGCTTAAGCCTTTTGGTACAGTCCAGGGGATTCATTATTTCCGAATCGGACGATCCGAACTTGGTCTGCGAACCCTTATTTAATACATCGGATACCGCAGTGGCTTATCAGGTCGGCGAAAACGGTGAGGTGAAGACGGATGAGGATGTTGTGGAAGGACCTTTCACGGTTGCATTTTATTCGGAGAAAATTTCCGAAGCCGCAATCGGAAAAGTAACCGTAATCGGATCCCCGTTGTTCCTCTATGATGCAATGGATGCCGCAACGGCATATGCAAACTCTGATCTTTTCATTGAGAGTTTGAACTACAGCTGTGATACGGGTGTTGTAGCAACCATCCCCGCGAAGAGTTACGAGATGCCGAACCTCTTCGTATCACAGGGTGTTGCGCTTCTTTATGCCGCACTGCTTGTGGTATTGCTTCCGCTTGCGGAAATCATTGCGGGCATCGTAATCATGATTATCAGACGCAGAAAATAAACAAATTCCGGTATCGGATTAAATAATTTCGATACCGGAAATGAAAGGAAACGATACAAAATGGCAAAAATCAGAACCAGATTTGCTCCTTCCCCTACGGGAAGAATGCATGTAGGAAACTTAAGAACGGCTTTGTATGCTTATCTGATTGCAAAGCACGAGGACGGGGATTTTATCCTTCGAATCGAGGATACCGATCAGGAACGTTACGTGGAAGGAGCAGTGGATATCATCTACAGAACTCTTGCCAAAACCGGCCTGATTCACGACGAAGGACCGGACAAGGACAAGGGATGCGGTCCCTATGTTCAGTCCGAACGTCAGAAGAGCGGTATTTATCTTACCTATGCGAAAATGCTGGTGGATAAAAAAGAAGCATATTACTGTTTCTGCGACAAAGACAGACTGGCGACATTAAACAAAACCATTACACTGGAAGACGGAAGCACCAAGGAAATCAATGTTTACGATAAACACTGTCTGAGTCTTTCCAAAGAAGAGGTGGAAGCAAACCTTGCAGCCGGAAAGCCTTATGTCATTCGTCAGAATAATCCGACGGAAGGCACCACAACCTTCCATGACGAAATTTACGGAGATATCACGGTCAATAACGATGAACTCGATGACATGATTTTAATCAAGTCGGACGGATATCCCACCTATAACTTTGCAAACGTCGTGGATGACCATTTAATGGGCATTACGCACGTCGTCAGAGGAAACGAGTATCTTTCTTCCTCGCCGAAGTACAACCGCCTTTACGATGCCTTCGGATGGGAGGTTCCGGTATATGTACACTGTCCTTTGATTACCGATGAGAATCACCAGAAATTATCCAAACGCTGCGGACATTCTTCTTATGAAGATTTGCTCGATCAGGGCTTTGTAAACGATGCCATCGTAAACTTTGTGGCTCTTCTCGGATGGAGCCCTTCGGATAACGAGGAAATCAAATCCTTACCGCAGTTAATCGAAGCCTTTGATTATCATCACATTAACAAATCACCGGCCGTTTTCGACTATACCAAGTTAAAATGGATGAACGGCGAATACTTAAAAGCCATGGACTTCGATGCCTTCTATGAGATGGCAGAGCCGTATTTAAAAGAGGTCATCAAAAAAGACCTTGATTTAAAGAAAATTGCGGCCATGGTAAAGACCAGAATCGAAATTCTGCCGGACATCAAAGAGCATATCGATTTCTTTGAAGAAATGCCCGAATACGACTGTGAACTTTATGTTCATAAAAAAATGAAAACCACGAAGGAATCTTCCCTTCAGGTTTTAAAAGAAATCCGTCCCGTACTTGGGGATTTTGATAATTATTCCAATGATGCGTTATACGAATTGCTTGTATCCTTTGCAACGGAAAAAGGATATAAAAACGGAGCCGTTTTATGGCCGATCAGAACCGCGCTTTCCGGTAAACCGATGACTCCCTGCGGAGCTACCGAACTTTTAGAAGTGCTGGGAAAGGAAGAGTCCTTATCAAGAATCGATAAGGCGATTGAAAAATTATCGATTGAAGGCTGATCCAAATCAGTTCGCCGCAATAAGACACGGGACCGGACCTGCATTGGTCACGGCCGGTCCCGGAAGCGGCAAAACTTTCGTACTTACGCATCGTATCTTATATCTGATCCGGATTCTCGGGATTTCCCCGAATCAAATCCTTGTTCTGACATTCTCAAAAAAAGCCGCCGGAGAAATGAAAGAGCGGTTTGAACACCTTTTTGAAAATCCTGATAAAAAGGTGCTTTTTGCCACGTTTCATTCCCTGTTTTTAAGAATCCTAAAACAATACGAAAATTCCGAAATTCACGTCCTTTCAAAAACGGAAATGAGGCGGATGATGAAAGAAGTATTAAGAAATCTTTCATATCCGCTTAAAACGAATGAATTCTGCGACGAACTGCTTCGTGAAATATCCCTTTTCAAGGCCCGCGGAGGGTCTTTGGACTCGTATGCTCCGAAGGTCGTTTCAAAAGAGGATTTTTCGGAAATTTACAATGGATATGAGAGCTTAAAAAGCAGAAATTCCGGGCTTGATTACGAGGATCTTTTAATTCGATGCAGGGATTTGCTGATAAGTAACGCAGTCAGAAGCGAAAACGACAACGAACCTGGAAACGGCAGTGTGCTTGAAATACTGCAAAAACGTTACCGTTTCATTCTGGTAGACGAATTCCAGGATATCAATGCCATACAGTATGAGTTTTTGTATCTGATTTCGGGAAAAGAAGGAAATTTGTTTGCAGTCGGGGACGATGATCAGTCCATATACGGTTTCCGGGGTTCCGACCCGGAATTTATGAGACTGTTTCTGGAAGATTTTCCAAAGTGCAGAAGATATTCCCTAAACGTTAATTACAGAAGCCGTCAGGATATCGTAAAAACTGCCGGAAATCTGATAGCAAAGAATAAAAACCGGTTAATAAAGGAGATTACCTGTCCGGATGATTCGACCGAAAAAGCCGTATTTTTCGAGCAGTTTTCCGGGTCAGTAAGAGAGTATGACCGGATTGTACGGCTGATTTGCGAACTTTGTACGAAGGAAGAATCCTTAAATGATTCCTTAAAGCATTCCGGGAATGAAAAAATCGCAATTTTATTTCGTACGAACGATTATCCGGAATATCTGCTAAACAGACTCTCGTCGGAAGGGATTGACGTAAGTTTTAAGAAAGAAGGATCTTCGGTCTTTGACCGTTTCGTCGGAAAGGATCTGCTTTCTTATTTCAGGATAATCCAGGGTACAGCGAAAGAAGAGGATTATTTAAGAATCTATGGGAATTCGTCGGATATTATAAAACCGGTACCGGATAAAAAAGATAAGGAAATTCTGGCATCCCTGGATTCGTACGCAGCGATTCTTTATCTCCGTAAAGAGATGGGTTACGATCGGTATCTTAAAAAAATGATTGCAAGGTATCCTGACAGGGAAGCGGAAATCAAAAATGACATGGAAAATCTGACGGGAATTTCACGTTTCTTTCCCTCTTTAAGGGAATTCTATTCGTATCCGGAGAATCTTGAAATTTCCGGGAAATCGAGAGAAATAAGAACATCGGAAATACAATCTGCCTCAGAAGAAACCAACTGCACGGTTTTGATCATGACGTTTCATGCCTCCAAAGGACTGGAGTTTGATACGGTAATTCTGCCTGATTTGTGCGAAGGCGTGATTCCGAGTCCGCATGCCAAAAAGGATGAGGAAGTCGAAGAGGAGAGAAGGTTATTATATGTCGGCATGACCAGGGCAAAACAAAGACTTTATCTGTTTTCCGTTGAAAACAAAACGGAACGGATTGCTCCGTCCCGTTTCATAAAAGACATCCATTAAATTCTGCGTTTAGTTATCGTTGTCATCTATGACTTCGTCAAATTCCTGAGTATCAAGGAATTCTTCGAATGCATCGGATACCGCTTCGTAAACATCGTCGTCGTCGATGAAGATTAATTCCGGCTCTTCGTTGGAATCATCGGGATTCTCATAATATTCATAAAACCAAACCTCACCGAAAGCCTCATCCTCTTCATCCAGCATGGGAAGAAGGGCAATATAGTCTTTCTCGTTTACCGTAAGGATGGTAATAATAGCGCAATTTACGATGGAACCGTCGTCCAATTCAAGTTCTACGGTAATGTCTTCTTCATTTTCGAGTAATTCTTCGTCTTTTGCCATGATGAAACCCTCCAAAGGTTATTGTTTGTTACATTTTACCAATTAAATCGGTAAATTGCAATGTTTGATTGGCATTGAATGAAAAGAAAAAATGTGGTAAGATTTTTAGGCTAATATATTTTGGTGGAAGTATGGGTTCTTAAGGAAATAATGTGAATGAATGAGTTTTTGGTAAGAAAAGGAAATACCTTCCCTTTGGGAGCAAGCCTCACCGTTGACGGGGCTCAGTTTTCCATGGTCAACAGGACCGAGGAGGAAAGCGGAATTATCCTGATTTTAAAAGCAAATCCGAAGGTGGAAAAGAGAATTCCGTTCCCGAAGTGCGCAAGACGCGGCAACATCTCTTCGATGATTGTGGAGCATTTTTCCTTTGCCGATTACGCTTATAAATTCTACGAGGGAGATTCCGAATTCATCGATCCGTATTCGTCCAAAATTGTCGGAAACGAAGTTTTCGGCGTAAAAAAGGATGATGAATACAATCTTTTCTCGGATTACGACGATAACGAATTTGACTGGGGCAACGACCGCATTCTTTGCACGCCCTTTAGTGAAAGCATTCTTTATCTTTTGCATGTCAGAGGATTTACGAAGCATTCTTCCTCGAAAGTAAAGAATCCCGGGACATTTGCGGGTATTGTTGAGAAAACGGAGTATTTAAAAGATCTGGGCATTACGGCGTTAGAGCTTCTTCCCTGTTATGAATTTGAGGAATACAGAAAGCCGGAAACCTTAAAAAAGAGCGCAGATTATGATTATAAATCCGATCCGTACACGAAAAAAGTAAATTACTGGGGATTCCAGAAGGGTTATTATTTTGCGCCGAAGGCATCGTATGCAGCTTCCGACAATCCGTGCACGGAGATGAAGAGTTTTGTCAAAAGCATGCACGAAGCAGGAATCGAAGTCATTATGCAGCTTTATTTCCCCGATGATACCAAAGGCGGCATGATTCAGGACGTAATCCGTCACTGGGTAATCGATTATCACATCGACGGATTCCATTTAAAGGGAAATAAAATACCCATTACGCTTTTAGCTACAGACCCGCTTTTGGCAAACACCAAGCTTTTCTATGACTATATCCCGGTAGACGAGATTTATTCGCAGAATACGAAACCGAAATACAAGAATTTATGCATCTATTCCGATGAGTACATGTATCAGGTCCGCAAGTTTTTAAAATGCGATTCCGACGTGCTTTCGGATTTTACGAGACTTCAGAAACGTATTCCGGAGCGTACCGCCATCGTAAACTTCATTACGAGTTATTACGGATTCACCTTAAACGATTTATATTCGTTCGATACGAAGCATAACGAGGCAAACGGCGAAGAAAACCGTGACGGCTGCAACTCCAATTATTCCTGGAACTGCGGTGCGGAAGGAAAAACCAAGAAAAAGACCATTCTTGCCCTCAGACAGAGAATGATTAAAAATGCCGTGGCAACGATGCTTCTTGGTGCGGGAACACCGATTCTGACGGCGGGAGATGAGTTTTTAAATTCCCAGAACGGAAACAACAACGCTTACTGCCAGGACAATGAAATCGGGTATGTGAACTGGAATACCACGAAGAGTGCCCAGGAGATTTATGAGTTTACAAAGAAGCTGATTGCTTTTCGTAAAAGCAAAACATTCCTTCGGCTGAATGAAGAACTGACCATGTCCGATCATGTCAGCTGCGGCTTCCCGGATCTTTCCTTCCATCAGGAAGAAGCCTGGAAAGTCGATTTGTCCGGCGACAAACATCACATCGGTATGATGTTCACCGAACTGACCGAAGCAAAGAAGGAAGAAAAGGCAGGATTAAAAATCGGCACACGTTGCACAAAGCTGTATTTTGTGGCATATAACATGCACTGGGAGGAGAAAACGTTCTCCCTGCCGAATTTAATCAAAAAAGCCGGATGGGAACTTCTTTTCACCACGGGTGCGGAAGGAACGAAGAGAGTATCGGACGGACAGGTTCAATTAACCGTTCCCGGACGGACCGTAATGGTATATGAGGCAAGATAAGTTTTATTCTGTGCGTACTTGTTTCGTAATGATCTGTGCGCATACCTCCGGCAGATGCCGGAAGG
>DLBG01000024.1:0-5195 GCA_002494135.1 Lachnospiraceae bacterium UBA7027 | reverse complement strand
CTCGGGGCTTTGAAAAACTGGTTAAACCTTTGCGATGATTATGAGTGCTTTTACTCGGTTGTGGATCTTCACTCCATCACGATTCGCCAGGACCCCGCGGAACTTCGCAGAAAAGCAAGAAATCTTCTGATGCTTTATATCGCAGCGGGTCTCGATCCCGAGAAAAACTGCATTTATTTCCAGTCCCATGTAAGCGGACATGCGGAACTGGCATGGATTTTAAACTGCTTCACCTATATGGGTGAATTAAACCGCATGACGCAGTTCAAGGATAAATCCGCAAAACATGCGGACAATATCAATGCGGGTCTTTTCACTTATCCCGTTCTGATGGCTGCGGATATTCTTTTATATCAGGCGGATGTTGTTCCGGTCGGAAAAGACCAGCTGCAGCACTTAGAGATTACCAGAGATATTGCAAACCGTTTCAATTCCATTTACGGTGACGTATTCACCATTCCGGAACCGTATCTCGGAAAGGCCGGAGCAAAGATTATGTCTTTACAGGATCCGACAAAGAAAATGTCCAAATCCGACGAAAATCCCAATGCCAGCATTTATCTGATGGATGACAGGGATACGATTATCCGTAAGTTCAAACGTGCCGTAACGGACTCTGAGGCAAGAATCCGTTACTGCGAAGAACAGCCCGGTGTATCCAACTTAATCGAAATCTACGGCGCGGTAACCGGAAAGAGTTTTGAAGAAGTGGAGAAGGAATTCGAAGGCAAGGGTTACGGCGATTTTAAGCTCGCGGTAGGCGAGGCGGTAGCCGATCTTCTGACACCGCTTCAGAGCCGTTTTAACGAGCTTTCCGCAGATAAGGCATACATTGACAAAATCATTAAAGACAATGCCGAAAAAGCTGATTATTACGCAACCAAAACCCTGCGCAAGGTTCAGAAGAAAGTCGGTTTCCCGGAGAGAATCCGGTAAACGACGTGTATGTCCGGTTTTACGATAAATCATACAATTGGGGAATTTTATGAATAAGATGCTTGCGGACTTACAGGAGTTCGTATTTGAAATCAATAAATTATATAAAGACCGGATTGCTTACCGATACATTGTTTCCGACAAAATCGTGGACAAAACGTTCGCCGATCTCGGAAAAGATGTTTTTGCGGTGGCTACATGGCTTAAAAATTACGGAATGAGGGGAGAGAAGATTGCCATTATCGGGAAAACTTCCTACCCCTGGATTGTTACGTTCTTGGCGTCTGCAGTCAGCGGAAATATCGTCATTCCGATCGATAAAATGCTTCCGAAAGAAGAAATTCTGCACCTGATCAAAGAGGGCGGTGCAAGAATCGTATTTCTGGACGAAGAGTTTGAACCCTGGATGAAGGAAATTCGTGAAATCGTCGGAGAAAACGGCGATGTTTACAGTTTCTCGGGAACGACGTTCCGTGAAATGCTTCGTACCGAAAGAGAGAAGCTTGCCAAGGTGAAGCCGGAAGATCCGTGTCTTTTGCTTTTTACTTCAGGAACCACCGGCACCGGCAAGGGTGTATTGATTTCCCATAAAAACGTGGTGGCAAACATCAATGAAATCTACCGCATGGATTATCCGAAGGATGTCGACGGAGATCCCGTGGTCATGAGTGTTCTGCCGATTTATCATACCTTTGAACTGACGGTCGGAAACCTCGGTATTCTGTATACCGGAACCACAATCTGCATAAACGACAAACTCGAAAATGTCGTTGAAAACCTGAAGCGTTTCAAGCCTTCGGTTATGGTGGTGGTGCCTGCGATTGCGGAAATGATTTATAAAAAAATCATGGAAGCCGTGAGCAGTTCGAAATACAAAAAGAAAGTAAAATTCGCAAAACGTCTCGATAGCACACTTTCGAAAGTGAATATTGATGCCAAGCGTTCGCTGTACAAATCGATTTACGATGCATTCGGCGGCAAACTGACTACAATTGTAGTCGGAGGTTCCGCATTAAGACCGGAAATTGCAAAAACCCTTGATGAGTTCGGTTTCCACATTTATCAGGGATACGGCATGACGGAATGTGCTCCCTTGATTGCCGCAAACTATCCCGGAAATGACCGCATCGGTTCCGTCGGCAAACCCGTATCTTACATGAACGTTAAAATCATCAACGAGGAAATCGTTCTTCGCGGAGACGGTGTGATGCTTTCTTACTACAACAATCCGGAAGAGAACGAGAAAGCCTTTGTAAACGGCTGGTTTAAAACCGGAGACCTCGGATATATCGACAACGAAGGATATTTATATATTACGGGCCGTGCAAAGAATCTGATCATTCTGGATAACGGAAAGAATATTTATCCCGAAGAAATTGAAAGCTATCTTTTAAAGATTCCAAGCGTAAAGGATGCCTTTGTATATGAGGACCACGGTAAAATTTCCGCCCTCATCGTTCCCGAATCCATGAAGGAGAATACCATTCGTTCGATAAAATCGGGAATCCGCGATTTAAACGAAAAAGTTCCCGCATACAAGCGAGTGGTGGGATTGTCCTTCCGCCCGTCCGATCTTCCGAAAACAACGACACTGAAGACCAAACGTAACGAGGTCATGAAGTGGATCGAGCAAAAGAACAAAGAAAGAAAGGCAGAGTACGTTGCGCCTTCCACGGCAGAACAGAAGAGACTCTGTTCCGCAATGGAGCAGGTATTAAAAGTAACGAATGTCGGCATCAAGGACGACTTCTTTGAGCGAGGAGGCGACTCCTTATCCGCACTTGAATTTGCCACCATTATCGGAGTTCCGGCTCAGGATATTTATGAATTCCCCACCGTGGAACTGTTGGAAGAGAATCTGTTAAACGGCTCCTCCAAGACAGAAAGCGAAAGTGCAAAAGTCGACGTTAACGCTCTTTTGAATCATAACCGCGACATTATCGTCGATTCGCAGCCGCAGTGCGTTCTGCTTACCGGTGCAACGGGATTTTTAGGTGCTCATATTTTACGGGAACTTTTAAACAAGAATCTTAAAGTTGTCTGCCTTGTACGTAATGTGGATAAGCTTCGTCCAACTTTAAAGAGTTATTTCCCGAAGGATTACGAGAAATTCTCTTATAAGGTGGTAAAAGGCGATATCGAACTTGAAAAATTCGGTCTTACGAACGAAGAATACGAAATCTTATGCAATAAAGTCGATATGGTATTCCACGTTGCCGCAAACGTTCACCATGCCGGTCATTACGAGGATTTTGAACGTTCCAACGTAATCGGAACCCAGCATGTGATTGATTTTTGCATGGATGCGAATGCCATTCTGCAGCATACGTCCACCGCAAGCATCAACGGAGCCGGTACCGTGGTTCAGAGCAATCCGAATGCGAAATTCGATGAATTCACGCTGGATATCGGACAACAGTATACCCAGAATGTATATATTCACTCGAAGTACAAGTCCGAAGAACGCGTGCTGATTGCAAGAGAGAACGGACTGAAAGCGAATATTTTCCGAATCGGAAATTTAACCTGGAGAAAATCGGACGGAATGTTCCAGAAGAATGCTTCCGACAACGGATTCTTAGAGCGTTTAAAGGGCCTTTTGAAGCTGCGTATGTATTCGCCCGAGATTGCCGAATATCCGATTGATTTTACGGCCGTGGATGAGTGTGCGGAGGCCTATGTTCTTTTAGCTTTGAATCATCACGTAAACAACATCTATAACCTTTATAACCCGAATGTGTTCAATCTTGAGGCACTTTGCAAGAAGTTTATGCTGCATGCGAAACGTGTGCCGAAAGAAGTTTTCGAGAAGAGTCTTCGCGAACAGATTCACGACAAAGAGGTAATGGTTTTAAGTTTTTACAATGCCATTGCATCGAGTTCGAGCAATATTCCCATGAGCAATGCCTATACGACGGCGGAGCTTGAAAAACTCGGCTTTAAGTGGAGTAAAATCGGCTTAAGCTATTTACGCTTTATCAAAAATCTTTAAAGGCAAGGTACCAAAGAAAAATGCGTATCGGTATTGATGTCGGATCCACCACAATCAAATGCGTGGTTTTGGACGAGAACAATCAGATTATTCACAATTCCTATGAGCGCCATTTTGCAATGATTACCGAAAAGACGAAGGAAGTCATGCAGGGCCTCATCGATAAGTTTGATATTAAAGAACCCAATTATTTATCCATTTCCGGTTCGGCCGGAATGGGACTGGCGCAGAATGCGGGAATTCCTTTTATTCAGGAAGTTTACGCAACCAAGGTCGCTGTTTCGAACCGTCTTCCGGAAACGGACTGCGTTATCGAACTCGGCGGAGAAGATGCGAAGATTTTATTCTTAAAAGGCAATCTGGAAGTTCGTATGAACGGTACCTGTGCAGGCGGTACCGGCGCTTTTGCCGACCAGATGGCATCTTTGATGAACATAACCGGCGATGAAATGAATGACCTTGCAATGCGGTCCGAAAAGGTTTATTCCATTGCATCCAGGTGCGGAGTGTTTGCAAAAACCGATATCCAGCCGCTTCTTAACCAGGGCGCAAAAAAGGAAGATATTTCCGCAAGTATTTTTAAAGCGATAGTCAATCAGACCATTACCGGCCTGGCTCAGGGACACCCGATTGAGGGGAATATTGTTTATCTCGGCGGGCCGCTTACCTTCATGTCATATTTAAGAAAGAGTTTCGATGAAGCTCTCGGTTTAAAGGGAACCTTACCGCAGGATTCCCTTCTTTTTGTGGCTCTGGGAGCCGCTTTTTATGCTTCGGAGCCCGTGGATATGAAAAAAGCCGTGGAAGTCATCGGACAGAAGAAGGAATTCTCCGCGGAATCGGCACTGGAACCTCTTTTTAAAGACCGGGCCGAATACGAAGCGTTTACGGAACGTCACAGCAAAGCAACGGTGGAAAAAAGAGAAGATTATGTCCCTTCCGATTCGGAAGACGTATATCTTGGAATTGATTCCGGTTCCACCACGCTGAAACTTGTTTTAATCGATCGAAAAGGCCGGATTCTGTATTCTAGGTATACCTCCAACGGCGGCCGCCCGATTGACGTGGTTGTCGACCTTTTAAAGGAGATGTATGCAAAATATCCGACACTGAAAGTGACGCGTGCGGCCGTCACCGGATACGGTGAGGAAATGATGAAATCCGCACTCGGAATCGATCTTGGAATTGTGGAAACGGTTGCGCATTTTACGGCTGCAAAATTCTTTATGCCGGATGTGGAATTTATCATCGACATCGGCGGACAGGA
>DLBG01000042.1:17737-18001 GCA_002494135.1 Lachnospiraceae bacterium UBA7027 | reverse complement strand
AGATCGCAGCCCCAGAATACCTTGTATTCGAATTTGTCGTTGTTCTTCTCAAGAAGTTCGATTGCTTCCGTATAGGTTACATGGCCGAACTCGGAATTTACCACATGGTTTAATCTCTCAATCAGGCCTTTGTCAATGAAATTGTTGAAAAATGCCATTTCTTCGGGAGCGTTCTCGAGCACGTAGCGGATGATGTATTTTATCATGCTCTCGGCAATCATCATATCATCCTGTAAATCGGCAAATGCCATCTCCGGCTCGATC
>DLBG01000042.1:0-17682 GCA_002494135.1 Lachnospiraceae bacterium UBA7027 | reverse complement strand
TCGATCATCCAGAACTCCGCCGCATGACGGGTGGTGTTGGAATTCTCTGCACGGAAAGTGGGACCGAACGTATAGATATTTTTAAATGCCATGGCATAGGTCTCGCCGTTTAACTGACCGGAAACCGTAAGGTTGGTGTTCTTGTTGAAGAAATCCTTGGTGTAATCCACCTTGCCGTCTTCCGTCATCGGAATGTTGGCAAGATCCAGCGTCGTTACGGTAAACATCTCGCCGGCACCTTCACAGTCGCTTCCGGTAATCAGGGGAGTATGTACATAAACGAAATCCCTCTCCTGGAAAAATTTATGAATGGCATATGCAATTAAAGATCTTACACGGAATACTGCCTCGAAGGTATTGGTTCTCGGACGTAAATGTGTAATGGTACGAAGATACTCCATTGTATGGCGCTTTTTCTGAAGCGGATAATCGGGAGTGGAATCGCCTTCAATCAAAATCTCGGTGGCCTGAATCTCAAACGGCTGCTTTGCTTCCGGTGTGGGAACCAGGGTACCTTTTACAATAAGTGCGGCTCCGACGTTGATTTTTGCGATGGCCGCAAAATTCTCCATATTGTCATGATAAACCACCTGGAGGGGTTCGAAAAAAGTACCGTCATTTATAATTACAAAACCGAAGGATTTGGAATCACGGTTTGAGCGTACCCATCCACCGATGGAAATCTCCTTATTTAAGTATTCTTCCCTGTTTCTGAAGATTTCTCTGATTGTGACTAACTGTTCCATATTCTACCTCTTTTCTGCGTTAGTACATCTTCTTATTTTTTCACAAATCACATTATAACCTACCTTTTCTCTCATTACAAATCATTTTTCGCCACCACAACATTTGGTGAAATAAAAATATATTAACACAACATTGTCCAAATTATTACAAAGTTGTTACATTTTATTAATTTTTTGTTGCTTTTTGTTTGCTTTGTTGTTATAATGGCAATACTCATAGGAATTATTGAAAGGATAAAATTCTTTCAGTTGCTGCAATAATCGGTATGAAAGGGGATTTGCTCCGTAAAATTCCCGGAAAGAAGATGTGAGAAAAATGTTTTTATTTAAAAAAGGCTGGAAAGAAATTCATTCGTATTTCCCTAAGGCCTTTCGCAAGCAGGAAGCGGTAGTCCTGGCATCCGTGCTGGTCATATCCGTAATCTGCTCCGCATTCATTGTGAATGCGAATTATCAAAACAGAAAAGAGTATCTGACAAAGGACGTGATGTCCGAAACACAGATTCTCGGTACCGAAAACCATATTGTTACCAATACGCTGGTTAAAAAAGAGCCTGCTGCCGCACCGGCATCCGGTGTACAGCGAACCGTTGATATCATTACACCGGTACGGAGCGCTTACACGATGGAAGACCGTGAGCTTTTAGCTCAGATGATGTTCGCGGAAGAAGGCGTGTTCTTCTCGAAATTTGCAGGCGATACCGCCTCCATTGAACGTGTACACAAACTTGCGGGAAGCGTTGTTCTTCACAGACTGAACTCCCACTTCAGCGGTGCACAGACCCTGGCAGATGTGCTTTATGCACCCGGTCAGTATGATTACAGAACCATTCAGCGTGTGGAAAAAGGACAGCCCCTTCCGGATCTGGTTTACCAGTGGGCAGACGAACTTCTGTCAGAAGGTGCACTCGGTCCCGACACTTTAGTCTTTCAGGCAGAATTCCCTCAGGGAAAAGAAGTTTACGATCATATCGGAAATCAGTACTTCTGCTGCAGATAAGACCACGTACAAAACAGCATAATTTAAGAGCTTCCCGTTTCGGGAAGCTCTTTTTTTCCGTATTGATTTTAAAATGTCCGACCCGTCAGTCGAACAGTCCGCTCATTTCATCCACGAGCTTCTCTGCCGTTTCCATTAACGTCTTTTCGTCAATCTGTGCAATTCCGCTCATCGGGTAAGTATATTCAAAGCCAGGGTTCCCGGAGCGGACAAACCGCATTTTTCCGTCATGTGCACTGATAAAATCCGGTATTCTTTCGCTTACGACAGGCGCATCTTTTTTTACCGACAGCTTGATCCGACCGTTTCCGCCCTTCACCTCGGTAATATAGACCTGTCTTGCACGGGCGCGAAGCAGGGCCACCCAGAGGAGATTTTCGGCCGGTTTCGGCAATTCGCCGAAGCGGTCTTTTAACTCGTCACGAAACTCCTCATAGTCGAGTTTTCCCTCGATGGAGGCGATTTTATGATACATTTCAAGTTTCTGCGGCTCGTTAACGATATATTCTCCGGGCAGATAAGCGTTGATGTCAAGATCCGTTAAGGTCTCGAAACTTTCTTCATGCTTCTGTCCTTTTACGTCAAGGACAGCCTCGTTTAACATCTTGCAGTACAGTTCAAAGCCCACGGCCTCCATATGTCCGTGCTGGCGCATTCCGAGCAGATTGCCGGCACCCCTGATTTCGAGGTCGCGCATGGAAATCCGAAAGCCCGAGCCGAGCTCCGTAAACTCCCTGATCGCCTGCAGACGCTTCTCCGCATCCTCTTTTAAAATTTTATCCTTCGAATACATCAAAAACGCATACGCACCGCGATTGCTCCTTCCGACTCTTCCGCGAAGCTGGTAAAGCTGCGCAAGGCCGAAGCGGTCGGAATGATCGATGATAATGGTGTTGACGTTGGATATGTCCAGGCCGGTTTCGATGATGGTTGTGGATATTAAAACATCGATTTCCCCGGCGATAAAATCATGCATGATATCCTCAAGTTCCCGCTCGTTCATCTGGCCGTGCGCGAAAGTGACTCTGGCCTCCGGTACCAGTGCGGCTACCCTGGATGCCACATTCGAGATATCGTTGATCCGGTTATGTACAAAGTAAACCTGTCCTCCGCGGGCAAGTTCCCGCACAATGGCTTCCCGCACCATTTCCTCGTTATATTCCATTACAAAAGTCTGAATGGGAAGGCGGTCCTGCGGTGCTTCGTCGAGAATCGACATATCGCGGATTCCGACAAGCGACATGTTCAGCGTTCTCGGAATCGGGGTTGCGGTGAGGGTCAGCACGTCCACTTCCTGTTTCAGTTTCTTTAATTTTTCTTTATGAGCCACGCC
Organism: Lachnospiraceae bacterium UBA7027; assembly: GCA_002494135.1. Lineage (GTDB taxonomy): Bacteria > Bacillota > Clostridia > Lachnospirales > Lachnospiraceae > UBA3766. Next base: position 14,603 of record DLBG01000042.1, on the reverse strand, counting down.
GAAACGCTGTTCCTCATCAATTACAAGAAGTCCCAGATTCTTCGGTTCAATATCCTTTGAAAGCAGTCTGTGCGTTCCGATTACAATATCCACCAGACCCTTTCGCAGTTTTTCCACCGTCTTTTTCTGTTCCGTGGGCGTACGGAATCTCGAGAGCAGTTCAATGCGGATCGGATAGTTCTTCATGCGCTCCGTAAAGGTATTGAAATGCTGCTCGGCCAGAATGGTCGTCGGCACCAGAAAAAGCACCTGATAACCGTCCATTACGGCCTTAAATGCCGCACGGATGGCAATCTCCGTCTTGCCGTAACCGACATCGCCGCAGATTAAGCGCTCCATGATTTTATCGCTTTCCATGTCCGCTTTGGTGGCTTCGATGGCGGCAAGCTGGTCTTCCGTCTCCTCATACGGGAACAGTTCCTCAAACTCTTTCTGCCAGACCGTATCTTTGCTGAAACGGTGTCCCGTGCTTCTTTGTCTTGCAGCATACAGATCCACCAGATCCTTTGCAATGCCGAGCACCGCCTCATGAACCTTTGACTTGGTTTTCGTCCACTCCTGCGTACCGAGTTTGTTCAGTTTCGGGGCCTTGCCGTCCTTGGATGCATACTTCATGACGCTGTCGAAGGCGGATGCCAGAACATAAAGGCTCGAATTGCCGGCGTACTCGATTTTCATGTAATCCTTTGTAATTCCGCCGTTTTGAACCTTCTCGATGCCGCGGTAGATGCCGAGGCCGTAATTTTCATGAACCACATAATCGCCGACCTTCAGCTCGCCGAAGTCACGAATCCGGCTTCCCTGAAACTTCTTTGTCCTTTTTCTCTTTCGTTCTCTTCCGAAAATATCCGTATCAGACATAACCACGAATTTGATTTCCGGAAATTCATAGCCCTGGCGGACGTTGCCGTGGAAAGTCATGACTTCCCCGGAATTTAATACACGGTCCGCTTTTTCATTGTAAAATGCGCTCACGCCTTCATCCGTAATATCGCTCGCAAGACGCTTTGCCCTGGTCTTCGAAGAGGATACCACCAAAACGCGGTAGCCTTTTTTGCGGTATTCCTTCAAATCCTTCATCAGCTCCGTAACGGAACCGTTGTAAGAGGAAATCGGATGCATATTTAAAGCAATTGTCTTTTTATAGGAAAGGGACGAGGTAATGTAATCCTGCAGGGTAAACGCAAGAACCGTCTCCTTAGAGAGCCTGTGAAAGGCTTTTTGTGCCGGAAGGAGAAGATTCATCTGCCCCGGAACGGCATACCCCTTTTCAATCCGGTGGATAAAGCTGTCTTTGTATTCCTCCTCCACCGCCCTTACGTGCGCATCGATTTTCGAAGGTTCATCCAGAAAAATAATCCGGCTTCGGTCTTCGAACAGGTCAAGAAACGTTCCCGCATCGGGATAGAAATAGCGCAAAAATCCCTCCAGCGCACCGGTTTCAGAGAACTCTTCCACCTGCTCCTTTAGGGTCTTCCACTCCTGCTCAAGGCGGTGAGCCTCTTCGTTCATTGCTTTTTCCCGGAAAACCCGGACACATTTTTTTACTTCTTTTTCAATCCGGCCAAATCCTTCGGCGCGTACTTCCTTTGAAAGCAAAATCTCACAGGCCGGATAAATGCAGACTTCCTTTACCGTCGTTAAGGACCTCTGCGATTCTGCATCGAAAATACGGACCGACTCCACCTCATCTCCCCAGAGTTCAATCCGGACGGGGTTGTCATTCGTCAAATCAAAAATATCCACGATGCCGCCGCGGATGGCGAAATCCCCCGGCTGCTCCACAATCTGTGTCTTACGGTATCCCATGCCGGCAAGTTTGATTGCCAGGGCATCCTCGGACATGACGCTTCCCACACGGACTTTCAGCGCATGTTCTTTAATCACTTCAAGCGGCAGAAACGGCGCCTGGAAGGTATCAAACGTGGTTACCACGGTAATCGGTTTTCCCTCGAGAATCGAACGCAGCACCTTCATACGGTCCGCCGTAATCCGGTTCGAATAGATATCCGCCTGATAGAAAATCAGATCCTTTGCGGGAAAAACGCGGACATCCCTGTCGTACATCCGGTATTCCTCCGCAATCTCGGCCGCCCTTAAATCATCGTGGGTAACGATAATGCGCACGTCAAAAGAAGCACCGAAAGCCTGGATAAAATGCATCTTCCCGCTCTGGGTGCAACCCGTCATAAGAATCTTCTTTTCGCCTGCTTCGAGGCTTTTTAGAACATCCCGGTATTCTTTTAATTCCTCAAGGGGAGCGTTAAATAACTCCAATTCTTACACCTGCTCCTGTTCTATCGCCGCCACTTTCCGGTTATACCGGTTCATGGCTTCTTCGATTTGTCCGCCCATCATCATAATCACGGCATCCACCGATTTGGCAAAGGCTTCTTCTTCCGTCCTGGCATCCTCTTTTGAAAAGTGCCCCAGAACATGATCCTTTAAATCCATACGGGAGGGCTTGTCCCCAACGCCGATGCGCACCCGCATGAAAACCTCTCCGCCGAGGTGGGCGATAATATTCTTGATTCCGTTATGTCCTCCTGCGCTTCCCTTCGGACGGATCCGAAGCTGTCCTACCGGCAGCGCAATGTCATCATAAAGTACAATCAGTTCCGTCTCAGGGTCGATTTTATAATAATCACAGGCCTCTCTTACGGCCTCCCCGCTCAAATTCATATATGTCAGCGGTTTGAGCAGAATCACTTTCTGCCCTTCGATAACGCCCTTTCCGACCAGGGATTTGAACTTTTTCTCGGTAACGGAAATATTGTAGCGTTCCGCCAGCTCGTCCAGTGCCAGATACCCTGCATTGTGTCTTGTATTCTCATATTCTTTTCCCGGATTTCCGAGACCTGCAATGATAAACATGGTAAAATCTCCTCGAGAAAATTTTAGCGCGCGCACCGCGTCTTCGCAAGCAGAATTTACCGCTTAACGCTTAGTCCGTCAAAAAGAAAACGGAGCGCCCCCGCTCCGTTTTCAACCCCATATGTCTTCTCTAAAAAGAGTTTGTAACCCTACTGAACTTCGTATCTTGCCGTCTTCTCAATCAATACCTTTACTTCACCGTCCCCAACGTATCTCGAATTGGCACGGATCGTATTTCTGCTCTCCACAATGCAATTCTCGATGTAGGTATTGTCGCCGATATATACGTCATTCAGAATGATAGAATTCTTGATGTGACAGTTGTTACCCACAAATACTTTCTTGAAAATTAAGGAATCTTCCACTTTACCGTTTACGATGGTTCCGGAAGCCACCAGGGAATTCCTTACGTCCGCACCCACATTGTATTTTGCGGGAGGAAGGTCATCCACCTTGGAATATACGTCCGGATACTGACGGAAGAAATAGTCACGGACATCGGATTTTAAGAAATCCATATTGGTCTCGTAGTAATCTTCCACGGAAGCGATGTTCTTCCAATAATCTTTCATCTTGTATCCGAAGATTCTCTTCATCTCTTTGTAACGGATTAAAATATCCGCTACAAAATCATATCTGCCTTCTTCGTTGCTCTTTTCGATCAACTCGATTAAAAGACGACGACGGATGACATAGATACCGCAGGAAACCGTATTGGTCTTTGCAATCATGGGTTTCTCATCGAACTCTTCGATACGGCTTTCCTCGTTCATCTTGATGATGCCGTAACGGTCTACGTTCACGTTCTCGGGCATATCCTTGCAGACAACGGTAATGTCGGCCTTCTTGTCAATGTGATACTCCAGAAGTTTGTTGTAATCCATCTTGTAAACGCAGTCACCGGATGCAATCACAACGTACGGTTCATGACTTCTCTTTAAGAAATCGATGTTCTGGTAAATCGCATCTGCGGTTCCGCGATACCAGTTGGAGTTATCCGCAGTCACAACGGGAGTAAATACATAAAGGCCTCCCTGCTTTCTGCCGAAGTCCCACCATTTGGAGGAACTCAAATGTTCATTTAAACTTCTTGCATTATACTGGGTCAGAACGGCAACTTTCTGGATATGGGAGTTGCTCATGCTGCTCAATGCAAAATCGATACTTCTGTAGCTGCCGGCCACAGGCATTGCCGAAATGGCTCTCTTTAAGGACAGCTCACGCATTCTGTGATTGTTTCCGCCGGCTAAAATGATTCCTATCGCTCTCATCTGTCCTCACCTGCCTTAATCAAAGTTTTGCCGCTTAAAAGCTTTCCATCCGGATAATCAGCTTCGGAAGTGATACCGGATACAACGGAGTTCTTTCCGATGGATACTCCTTTGGGAATCACGGTCTTCTCACCGATGGTAACAAGACCGTTGTTGTAGATATGAGGATCCGTCTCGTTGGGAACTTCTTCACCGTCTCCGAGTCTTACCTCATCCTTAATCAGTACGTTCTCTGCGATGATTGCTTTGTTGATTTCGCAGTTCTTGCCGATTTCGGTCTCATTCATAATGATGGAATCCCGAATCACCGTACCCTCACCGATGGTTACGCCGCATCCGATGATGGAGTTGTAAACCTTGCCGTAGATGCTTGAGCCTTCACCGATGATACACTTCTCGGTAACGCTGTCGTTTGACAAATACTGGGGAGGAAGGGTATCGGACTTGGTATAAATCTTCCAGTACTCTTCATAAAGATTGAATACGGGAACGATGTCCACAAGTTCCATGTTTGCTTCCCAGTAAGAGTGCAGGGTTCCTACATCCTTCCAGTAGCCGTTGTACTCGTATGCATAAAGCGGAGCACCGTTTTCGTGGCAGTAAGGAATGATATGCTTACCGAAGTCGAGATTCGGCTGGGATGCCTTTGCAAGGAGGGCCTCCTTTAAGGTCTTCCAGTTGAAAATATAGATACCCATACTTGCAAGATTGCTTCTCGGATGCTCGGGCTTTTCTTCGAAGTCAACGATTTTACGGTTATCGTCGGTAATTACGATACCGAAACGCTTTGCCTCCTCTAAGGGAACCGGCATGGCCGCAATCGTAACCTCTGCGCCGTTCTTCTTATGGAAGTCCAGCATTACTTCATAGTCCATCTTGTAAATATGGTCACCGGAAAGAATCAGGACATAGTCCGGATTGAAGCTTTCCATATAATCGATATTCTGGTAAATCGCATTCGCGGTACCGGTATACCATTCCGTATCCGTACTCTTCTCATAAGGAGGAAGCACGGTAACTCCACCGATATTCCGGTCAAGATCCCAGGGAATACCGATTCCGATATGTGTATTCAGACGCAGGGGCTGATACTGGGTTAAAACACCGACGGTATCCACTCCCGAATTAATGCAGTTGCTCAAAGGAAAATCGATGATTCTGTATTTTCCGCCGAATGAAACCGCCGGTTTCGCAACCTTTGCGGTTAACACACCAAGACGGCTTCCCTGACCACCCGCAAGTAACATGGCAATCATTTCTTTCTTGATCATGCTTTCACCTCACATGCCTTTATTAGCCGGGGTTCCCGTAAAATGGGAACACGAAAAAATAAAAGCCCCCCGACTTCCATAAGAAAATTTTATCATGTCATTTGTAAAAAGTGAACTATGAAACCGTAACTATTTCCCGGATTTCAAATTTTTTTCTGTTATTTTTCATACTTTTTAACGAACACGGCATCACATTTTTGTGCATATTCACAAAACACCCTTAAAAAATTGTTTTCCAGACTCGAAAATTTTAACAAAAAGTACTCCGATACAGGAAGGACAATACAGACACCTTGAATGTAGACGAATTACCTATCTTATTTTATAATAAGGTTGTTTTTGAAAGGAGTGCCGAAACATGTATGAAATAGATTTTCAAAAACCGATTCACGTACATTTCATCGGAATCGGCGGCATCAGCATGAGCGGTCTGGCCGTAATCCTGTTAAAAGAAGGCTTCACCGTTTCGGGATCGGACAATAAGGAATCGGAACTGACGGAGGAGCTGCGTGCCAGGGGGGCAACGGTTTTCATCGGTCAGCGTACGGACAATATTACTTCCGACATTGATCTGGTTGTATATTCGGCAGCCATCCGCCGGGATAACCCGGAATTCGGAGCCTGTGTCGAATCCAACCTCCCCATGCTTTCAAGAGCTGAACTTTTGGGCCAGATGATGCGCAACTACGGCTGCCCCATCGCCATTTCCGGCACCCACGGCAAAACCACGACTTCAACCATGGCCGGAGAAATCCTCATGGCAAACGATACGGATCCGACCCTGTCCATCGGCGGCATGGTCCGGTCCATCGGCGGCAACATCCGCATCGGAAGCTCCAATTACTTCCTGACGGAGGCCTGTGAATACACCAACAGCTTCTTATCCTTCTTCCCCCGCTACGGGGTAATCATGAATATCGAAGCCGATCATCTGGATTTTTTCAAAGATCTCGACGATATTCGCAATTCCTTCCATAAATTCGCACTCCTGCTGCCGGCAGACGGCGCCCTTATTATAAACGGCGAAATCGAAAACCTTGCAGAAATTACCGCAGATGTCAAATCGCCCGTCATTACCTTCGGTATAAACAAAAACTGCGATTATTACGCAACCGACATTACCTACAATGCATCGGGATGTCCGGCTTATAAAATGCATGCACCGGACGGTTCCGTCTCAGACGTGACTTTGGGTGTTGTCGGAAAGCACAATGTATATAATTCCCTTGCGGCACTGACGCTGTCCGACGTGCTGGGATTTGACCGCGAAAAGAGTTTAAAATCCCTCACCGGCTGTGTCGGCGCAGACAGACGTTTCCAGATTAAAGGGCATCTCGGAGATATCACGGTGGTTGACGATTATGCCCACCATCCGACCGAGATTGCGGCAACGCTTGCCGCATCCGCAAACTATCCTCACAAAGAGACCTGGTGCGTTTTCCAGCCCCACACCTATTCCAGAACCAAAGCGCTTTTGGAAGATTTTGCAGAAGCCTTAAAAGCAGCCGACCATGTCGTGCTTGCCGATATCTATGCCGCACGCGAGACCGATACCCTCGGAATTTCTTCGAAAAATCTGCAGGAAGAAATCATAAAACGCGGCGGAGACTGCCATTATTTCCATACTTTTTCGGAAATTGAAATTTTTTTACTGCAAAGTTGTAACCCGGGTGATCTGTTGATAACTATGGGCGCCGGAGACGTGTACCGCGTAGGAGAAGAGCTTCTTGGGAATTAGTTATCCACAATATCCACATGCTTTTTCGGAAAATCCGGAAAAATGCGATGTGGATATTTTTTTGCCGATTTTACTGGACTTTCGTTCTTTTCGGGATACTTATCCACATTGTCCACATTTGCCGAAAACCCAGTAAAATCAAGGGTTTGCGCCAATTTTCCTATTTTCTTTTTTGAATCTGCATGCTATAATCACAATGCTTAAAAGAAAATTGGGGGATTTTGGAATGAATCGCATCACATTAACCGGCGATGAAACGCCGGGAGCCACTTCGGTTTCCAACGTTTTCATCGATTACTACATGAAAGAGGCAAACGACGCCCAGATCAAAGTTTATCTTTATCTGCTACGCAACGTGGCTTCGAATCACTCTTTCGAAATCGGGGACATCGCCGATGAATTTAACCATACGGAGAAGGACGTCATCCGTGCATTAAAATACTGGGAAAAGGCAGGTCTGCTCTCCATTCGTTACGACGAAGCCGGAGAAATCATCTCCGTAGGCCTGATTCCCGCCGCACAGACCAGCCGCGAAGCGGCATCCGCCGTTACCGCACCCGTTCTCTCCATTGTTCCCGTTGCGGAGAAGAAAACCGTTACCAAACCGGCAGTCCCGGAGAAACCCTCCTACGGCGCCGACGATTTAAGAAGTTTTAAAATGGAACCCGGCACCGAAGAACTGATTGCCATCACGGAATCCTATCTCGGCAAGACCATCAGCCCGGCAGACCTTCGAAGCCTTCTTTACATTCACAGAGAGTTAAACTTCAATTTCGAAATGACGGATCTTCTGCTTCAGTACTGTGTTTCCAAGAATAAGAAGAGCTTCCATTACATCGAAAGCATTGCCGTATCCTGGTACGAACAGGGAATCAAAACTCCCGCTCAGGCCAAAGACGGCATTTCCGGATATGACCGCAACGTCAAGGATATCATGGCGGCGCTCGGCAAAAATGCCGCTCCCACCATTAAGGAGTCTGAATTCATCAACCGCTGGCTCGGCACCTATGCCTTCCCGAAGGAAGTCATTCTCGCAGCCTGCGAGCGCACCGTAATGAAGACGGACACCGACCGTTTCCCTTATGCGGAAGGCATCCTTGCAAGATGGAACGAGCAGGGTCTTCATACCCTTGCCGCCGTTGAGGCTTCCGAAGAGGAATACCGTCGCACCAAGAAAAGCGTGCCCATCCGTCCGGTAAACGATTCCCGCTACAACCAGTACACGAGATCCAAATATGACTTCGCGGCACTGGAAAAATTCATCAAAGAGAACTGATTCGGAGATTTTCCATGAACATTACCAGTGGGGAATACAACGACATCATAAACGAATACCGTACCCGTCAGCTTGAAAACGAGCACCTTGTGGCAAAACGCAGGGAAGAAGTCTATGCCCGCATCCCGCGCTATAAGGAGATGGACGAGCAGATTGTAAGCCTCTCGGCTGAACGAACCCGTGCCATGATCCGCAAAGACACGGATAAGGCAAACCTCCTTACGGAGCAGCTGGAAGACCTGCAAAGAGACTTAAAGCTCCTGCTCACCGGAGCCGGCTATTCCATCAATTATCTGGATCCCCAGTATTCCTGCCCCTACTGCAAGGATACGGGGTTCATCGAAGGGGTACGATGCCACTGCTTCAAACAGGCTATTTTAGACAGAGTCTACGAACAGAGCAACATCAAAGAACAGCTTACCGACGAAAACTTCGACATGGTCCGGCACGATTTTCAGGTGGGAGAAGCCGCAAGAGATTTTGAAAAAGCGCTTTCGAAGGCCCGCAATTTTGCCGATCTGTTCGGGAAACAGTATGCAAATATCTGTTTTACGGGTCCCGTGGGAACCGGAAAAACGTTTCTGTCCAACTGTATCGTAAACGAAGCGCTGAAGAAAGGATATTCCTGTATTTATTTCAGCGCACCGACATTATTTAATACCATTTCCGATTACAAGTTCCACAATAAATCGGATAAAACGGAGAATCCCTTAAATACGCTGTATTCCTGTGATTTACTGGTAATCGACGATTTGGGAACGGAGCTTTCGAACTCCTTCTCCACCTCGGAACTGCTGACGCTTTTAAACGAGCGGTTCTTAGCCAAGAAACCCATTGTACTGTCCACGAATCTTTCCTTGGAAGACTTATGTGCGCGCTACTCCGACCGGGTATTTTCAAGGCTTTTCTCCAATTTTGAAATCTGTACGCTGTCCGGACAGGACATCAGATTATATATCAAACAAATGCAAAACAGAAAGTGAGGAACATTTTCATGGCTCATTCAGAAGAAGTGCGCAATCTGGAAACCATCCCCGTAGGTATTTTAAGGCTGATGCCTACCAGAGGATGCGCCGAAATCGGCAGGAAGGTAGATGAATACCTTGTAAAATGGAGAACCGAGAGAGAAAGCGAGCATAAAGGAAGTCTTGCTTACGCCGGTTATCAGAGGGATTCCTATATTCTGGATGCCACTCTTTCCCGTTTCGGATCCGGCGAGGCAAAGTGCCGGATTAACGAATCCGTCCGTGGCGCCGATATCTACATTCTGGTGGATGTCTGCAACTATAATGAAACCTATACGGTATGCGGACACACCAATCATATGTCTCCCGACGATCACTTCCAGGATGTAAAGCGTGTCATTGCGGCCATCGGCGGAAAGGCCAGAAGAATCAACGTAATCATGCCCTTCTTGTACGAAGGAAGACAGCATAAGAGAACCGCAAGAGAATCCCTGGACTGTGCACTGGCACTGCAGGAATTAACCTCCCTTGGTGTTGACAACATTATCACCTTTGATGCACACGACCCCAGAGTACAGAATGCGATTCCTCTTCACGGATTTGAAACCGTTACCCCGACCTATCAGTTCACCAAAGCACTTTTAAAGAATGTTCCGGACATCAAGCTCGATGCCGATCACATGATGGTGATCTCCCCGGACGAGGGAGCTCTGTCCCGTGCCGTTTACATGGCAAACATCATCGGCCTGAATGTCGGCATGTTTTACAAGCGCCGCGACTACAGCCGCATTGTGGACGGACGTAACCCCATCGTGGCACATGAGTACTTAGGTACCGACTTATCCGGCAAGGATGCCATCATCATCGATGATATGATTTCCTCCGGTGACAGTGCTCTTGACGTAGCTGCCGAATTAAAGAGAAGAAACGCAAACCGTATTTTCTTAGCTACCACCTTCGGACTTTTCACAAACGGTCTGGAAAAATTCGACAAGGCATTTGAAGACGGCCTGATTTACAGAGTTCTTACCACCAACCTGGTATACCAGACACCGGAATTGCTCTCCCGCGAATGGTACATCAACTGCGATATGAGCAAATACATCGCATACTTAATCGATACCTTGAATCATGATGCATCCATTTCCGACCTTCTGAATCCTTCCGCAAGAATTCAGAACATCTTAAAGAAGTACGGACAGGGTAATAAGTAAAATATGGAAATAAACGTAGGCGAAATCATCCGATTAAAGAAACCGCATCCCTGCGGAAAAGAGAATGCGGACAAATGGAAAGTCCTGCGCGCCGGCGCCGACTTTCGCTTGGAATGCGTCGGTTGTGGCCACCAGGTCATGATGAAACGAAGCCTGGTGGAAAAACAGATTGTAAAATAAAAAAAGCCCTTCCGGGCTTTTTTTATTGCCTGTTTTGACGAATGTCCAAAAAAGGCATTGAAAAAGGAAACTGCATTAGCGACGATCATCGGCTAATATTATCCAATGCGGTTTCCTCTTTCAATAGATGATATTGAATTGATTCTCCGGCGTTCACTCAGCTCACCGGCTTCCAAGTTCACCTTCCGTCTCCTTTTGGTCTGTCGATCTTTTCTCTTCTTTGACTTCTGTTACAGAGAGTGTTCGCAAGACAATGTCACTTATCTTTTGATAGTTTAAAATTCAGAAATCTCCGATTTGAAAGGATGCATTCCGCCGGGATTCTTCCGGATCCGTCTTCGTCCAACAAACTGACTACTGACTTCGGAATCAACTTGTATATCGTTTGTATGATATAAATATAGCACGTTAAAAATAAAAAAAAAGTACTTTTACACCAACTAAAAAAAAACGGACACGAAAAAAACACAATTATATTTGGCACAAAAACAGCCACAATTTCTTGTGTGTTTCATCGGCAATTTGCATAGATTTAGACCGGGTTTTTACTTAATCGTTTTCGTTTCCGCGCTGACTTGTGTTAATCGCATTATGCCATTTTCACAAGGTTTTATTGTGGTTTAAACCCCTTTATTATGGAATCATAGGGAGGGATAAAAAGTGAAAGACGAATTCGAAGTTTATTATCGTAAATTTGGGTTAAACGTCGTATATTACAGGAAGCGCGAACGGCTTACACAGCTGCAGCTGGCGGAACTGGCGGATGTGGACCGGAGCCATATCAGCGCCATAGAACTCGGTAAAGTCGGCGTTTCCTTTGACGTCATCTTCCAGCTCTGTAAAGCACTGAATGTAACGCCAAAAGAATTGTTTGATTTCAGAGAATAAAAAAGCCACGGTTTCCCGTGGTTTTTTTATTTTATACGGTGTTACCATACAATTCCAAAAATGGCCCTGTAACCCAAAAGCCCTGTTCTTTAGGGTTTGCCCCCTGGTTCATACTCTGTTGTAGTTGATCAGGCAGCCTTTTAAAATAATCTGTCTTTCCTCGTCGGTCAGTTCGCCGAGTTTCATTCCAAACTTCTTAAGTTCCCCGTCTTTTACAACATAGGCATCAATAACATCCTTCTTATCGATGACCGCCTGCTTGATACCGGGTAAGAAGATGTAATCCAGGTTCTTAAACGGCAGTTCGCCCACCTCAATTAAGAAAGGAAGCATACCCCAGTTAATTAAGTTGGAACGGTATCTCTTGGTCGCATATTCGTTGGCTATGTTCGCCCAGCCGCCGAGTACTTTCTGGCAGCTCGCCGCCTGCTCTCTTGCGGAACCGTCACCGGGTTTTACGGCAAAAATCGTGGAGCCGACACCCAGGTTGTCATGATCGACATCGGGGAAGGTCTTCTTTACCACGCCCATGACTTCGCCGACCTCGGGAACCGCCTTGCCGGCACACTCGCCTGCTTCCAGTGCCTTCTGAGCCACCTGAACGGCTTTTGCACGGCCCACATACTCGGGATCCTTTCTGGAAAGCGCAAACTCCGCAAGTCCCAGAGGATTGGAACGATAGGAAGAAGTTTCCCCGGAAGGAATCAGTTCGTCCGTAGTGGTAACGGGATCGTGAATTTCGGAAACAACTTTCAAAAGCAGATTCTCGGGAAGCGGTGACATCTTCGGCCAGTCCTTGATGTTCGGACCGAACTGAATCTCCTGGTTCGGATCTGCCACACCGTGAGAATCGAATACACGGTTCGCATAAATATTAGCATCAAAGAAATACTTATACGCATTGAAATCACCGTCAAACTCGGTAGCTGCGGTAAGTACGCCCTTGTTTGCCGCGGTAGCCGCGATGGAACGCGCATCCATAAGCGCAACGGAAGAAATCTGACCGCTTTGCAGCTTGCTGCCTTCACGGTTCGGGAAGTTTCTCGTGGAGTGACGGATGGAAAATGCATTGTTTGCGGGTGTGTCGCCTGCACCGAAGCAGGGGCCGCAGAATGCGGTTTTTAAAACGGCACCGGTTTCCAGTAAGGTTGCGGCGCAGCCGTTCTTAATCAGTTCCATATAAATCGGCATGGATGCCGGGTAAATGCTTAAGGTAAATCCGTCGGAACCGATGTATTTGCCTTTTAAAATATCCGCTGCCGCGCAGATATTCTCAAATCCGCCGCCGGCGCAGCCTGCGATGATACCCTGATCCACTAAAAGTTTTCCGTCGTGCACCTTGTTCTGTAACGTGTACTCTACGGCACCGTCTAAGGATACTTCCGCCTTCTTCTCGACATCCTTTAAAATATCATAAAGATTTGCGTTTAATTCCTCGATGGTGTAGGTGTTGCTCGGATGGAACGGCATGGCAATCATCGGCTTAATTGTCGACAGATCGATGGAAATCACGCCGTCATAATATGCCACATCCGCAGGATCGAGTTTTTTGTAATCTTCTTTTCTTCCGTGGATTTCGTAGAATTCTTCCACTTTTGCGTCGGTCTTCCAGATGGAAGATAAGCAGGTGGTCTCCGTCGTCATAACATCGATGCCGATACGGAAGTCGGGAGTTAAGTTCTCAACGCCCGGTCCCACGAATTCCATAACTTTGTTCTTAACGTATCCGTTGCCGAATACTGCCCCGATAATGGCTAAAGCCACGTCCTGAGGGCCGACGCCCTTTACGGGTGCGCCGGTTAAATATACGGCTACCACACCGGGCATATTGATATCATAGGTCTGGTTTAAAAGCTGTTTTACAAGCTCCGGTCCTCCCTCGCCCATAGCCATGGTACCGAGTGCACCGTAACGGGTGTGGGAATCGGATCCGAGAATCATTCTTCCGCCGCCTGCAAGCATTTCACGCGCAAACTGGTGAATAACCGCCTGATGAGGAGGTACATAGACTCCGCCGTACTTCTTTGCGCAGGTTAAACCAAACATATGGTCATCTTCGTTGATGGTTCCTCCGACCGCACAAAGGGAATTGTGGCAGTTGGTCAAAACGTAGGGCATCGGGAACTTCTCCAGCCCTGACGCACGTGCGGTCTGAATGATTCCTACGAAGGTAATGTCATGGGAAGTCAGCTTGTCAAAGCGGATTTTTAACTTCTCCATATTGTCGGAGGTATTGTGCGCTTTTAAAATACCGTACGCAATGGTACCCTGCTTTGCCTCCTCTTTGGATACGTTCTTTCCGGTCTTTGCCGCGATTGCCGCTGCCGCATCGGCCGTATCCTCAATCCATTCGGTGCCGTTAACTAAATATGCACCGCCGTTTTTAAGTTCAATCATTTTATACTCCTAACATTCAATCTTTTGTTCCGTGAAGCGGGATTTATAAAACAACCTTATCCAGATGCCAGATATCATCCACATATTCCTGAATGGTTCTGTCGGATGTGAACTTGCCGGAGCATGCTACGTTAAGAATAGCGCTCTGTGCCCACTTGGAACGGTTTCTGTAAGCTTTCTCCACTCTCTTCTGTGCTTCCGCATAGGACTTGAAATCCTTCAGAATGAAGTATGTATCCGCCTTGGAAGTGCTCTGGGTATTTAAAAGAGAGTTGTAAAGGTGACGGAATCTCTCCGGATCGTCGGGGGAGTAGGTTCCGTTAATCAGCTGATTGAGTACCATGTGGATATCCGAATCGTTTCTGTAGATTTCCATCGGATCGTATCCGCCGTTGTTCTCATAGTTAATTACTTCGTCGGAGGAGAGTCCGAAGATGAAGGCATTGCTCTTGCCGACTTCTTCCACGATTTCCACATTGGCACCGTCCATGGTACCTAACGTCAGCGCACCGTTTAACATGAACTTCAT
>DLBG01000035.1:4217-84974 GCA_002494135.1 Lachnospiraceae bacterium UBA7027 | reverse complement strand
GCCTTGATGATGTTGCCCTTGTAAAGTTTGATCTTTGCTTCACCGGTTACATATTCCTGCGTGGAAGTGATGAATGCACGGATGGCTTCGCACAGAGGAGAGAACCATTTGCCTTCGTAAATGACCTGTGCAAGAAGAGCGCCCATCTCGGCCTTGGTACGATAGCAGTCACGGTCAAGAATCAGTTCCTCAAGCTGCTGATGTGCCTCGTAAAGAATGGTTCCGCCCGGTGTTTCGTATACACCACGGGACTTCATGCCGACAACACGGTTTTCCACGATATCGATGATTCCGATGCCGTGACGTCCGCCGATTACGTTTAACTTGCGGATGATATCGGAAACTTTCATTTTCTCGCCGTTGATGCTTACGGGAACACCCTTTTCAAAACCGATGGTTAAGTATTCGCCTTCATCGGGAGCCTTCTCGGGAGTTACGCCGAGAACAAGCAGATGCTCGTAGTTGGGCTCGTTACCGGGATCTTCCAGTTCCAGACCTTCGTGGGAAATGTGCCAGATGTTACGGTCGCGGCTGTAGGAAGAATCTGCCGCGAAAGGAAGGTCGATGCCGTGTGCATGGCAGTATTCGATTTCGGATTCACGGGAATCCATCTTCCATAAGGAGTTTCTCCAGGGAGCAATGATTTTAAGATCCGGAGCAAGTGCCTTGATGCCAAGCTCAAAACGGATCTGGTCGTTACCCTTACCGGTTGCACCGTGGCAGATGGCAGCAGCGCCTTCTTTTCTGGCGATTTCCACAAGACGTTTTACAATGGCGGGTCTTGCCATGGAAGTACCGAGAAGGTATTTGTTTTCGTAAACCGCATGAGCCTGGATGCAGGGAACCACATAATTGTCGCAGAAATCATCCACAATATCTTCAATATAAAGTTTGGATGCACCGCTTGCTTTCGCACGCTCGTTTAAACCGTCGAGCTCGTTGCCCTGTCCGCAGTCCACGCAGACGCAGATTACTTCGTAATCAAAATTCTCTTTCAGCCAGGGAATGATCGCGGTGGTATCAAGTCCGCCGGAATAGGCAAGAATTACTTTTTCTTTCATAATGTATATCCTCCTGATATATGAATTAATATGTTCCGATATTCGGTTGCTCCGCGAAAATCCCGGACGCAAAAATAATATACATCAGTTTTATGCGGTATGCAAGATAAAATTATGCATAAAAATACAAAATTCAACGCATAAATGCATAAAACACAAGATATAATCATAATTTATGAATAAAATTGAAAAAAACAGGTGGACTTTTTGATAAAAGGTGCTATAGTAAATAACGATATGAAAAATTCGAACAATGTAAAACCGGAAATTGAATATACCATTCGGGCCATGGAACCGGGCGATTATGTGCAGGTAAAGGAGCTCTGGCTTTCCATTGACGGCTTCTGTATCCGAAGCCTGGACGACTCCGAGGATGGGGTGCTGAAGTTTCTGAAACGTAACCCGGGGCTTTCCTGCGTATGTGAAGTAAACGATGCACAAAAACGACGACGAATCGTCGGCGCCATTCTTTGCGGGCACGACGGACGACGGGGATGTCTGTATCATGTGTGCGTGGCGAAAGAATATCGTATGCTCGGCATCGGCAAGAGCATGGTAAATCATTGCATGGAAGGTCTTCATAAGGAAGGCATCAACAAGGTTTCCCTGATTGCCTTTACCGCCAACGATATCGGAAACGCGTTCTGGCACGAAATCGGATGGACAAAAAGAGAAGATTTGAATTATTACGATTTTGTACTGAATCAGAATAATATTTTTACATTTAACAAAAGCGGAAAACAGTCATAAAAAGAATCGAGGTACAGTATGGAATATATAAAAGGCGGAGTCACTGCGGCAGCAGGTTTTGAGGCAGCCGTTTGTGAAGCAAACATTAAATATAAGGACAGGACGGACATGGCAATGGTTTTCTCCAAAGAACCCTGTGTCTGCGCCGGAACGTTTACAAGCAACGTGGTAAAGGCAGCCTGCGTTATGTGGGATAAGGAGATTGTGGAGTCCGGACGCCCCGTGCACGGCGTTGTAATCAATTCCGGAATCGCAAATGCCTGTACCGGAAAAGAAGGATACGATGCCTGCGAGGCAACGGCCAGAGCTTTTGAAGCAAAACTCGGTGTTCCTTACAATACCGTGGCGGTTGCATCCACGGGTGTCATCGGTATGCAGCTTCCTGTCGATAAACTGACTACAGGCGTAGGACTAATGGCGGAAAAACTTTCCGATTCCATAGAAGCGGGAACCGAAGCCAGCAAAGCCATCATGACCACGGATACCGTGAATAAGGAAATCGCGGTCACTTTTGAGGCGGGCGGTAAGAAAATCACCCTGGGCGGAATGAGCAAAGGCTCCGGTATGATTCATCCGAACATGTGCACCATGCTTGGTTTCTTAACCACGGATCTTTCCATTGAAAAGGCTCTTTTGCAGGAAGCATTAAAAGAGGTGGTTACGGATACCTTCAATATGATTTCGGTGGACGGCGATACCTCTACCAACGATACGCTTTTGATTCTGTCCAACGGTCTGGCCGGAAACGAAACGATTCAGGAAAAGAACGAAGATTATGCCGAATTTAAGAACGCTCTGTTTGAAGTCTGCAGGTTCCTTGCAAGGAAAATGGCTTCCGACGGAGAGGGCGCAACCAAACTCTTTACGGCACATGTGTTAAATGCGAAGACAAAAGAAGATGCAAGAGTTCTTGCAAGAAGCGTTATTTCTTCCAGCCTTTCGAAGGCTGCCGTTTACGGATGCGATGCAAACTTCGGCCGTTTCTTATGTGCCATGGGATACAGCGGCGTAAACTTTGATCAGACGGATGTGGAACTTTACTTTGAGAGCAAAGCCGGCGAACTGAAGGTTTTCGAATACGGTGTTCCGCTTGCGTTTGACGAGGATTTTGCAACAAAGATTCTTTCCGAAGAAGAAGTGATTATCCGCATCGACATGCATGAAGGTGAAGAAGAGGCCACTGCGTGGGGCTGTGATTTAACCTATGATTATGTTAAAATCAATGCGGATTACCGCTCATAGGAGATTTAAGGAGAAAAGTCATGGAAAAAAACATGGAACAGGTTTTGCAGAAAGCTTCGGTACTTGTGGAAGCACTGCCTTATATTCAGAAATTCAACCGTAAAATCATCGTTGTAAAATACGGCGGAAGCGCCATGAGCAATGAAGAAATGCAGCGTAAGGTAATCGAGGACGTTGTTCTTTTGAAACTGGTAGGATTCAAGCCCATCATCGTACACGGTGGCGGAAAGTCCATCAGCAACTGGGTGAAGAAGACCGGAAAAGAAGCGGAATTTTATAAAGGGCTTCGTATTACCGACGGGGAAACCATGGAAATTGCGGAGATGGTTTTAAACCGGATCAACAAAAGACTTGTGGCCATGGCAGAGCAGCTCGGTGTGCGCGCCATCGGTATTTCCGGTAAAGACGGAAAACTTTTAAATGTGGATAAGAGACTGGTGGACGGAAAAGATATCGGCTTTGTCGGTGATATTAAGAAGGTGGATTCCAAAATTCTTTATGATCTGCTGGAGATGGATTTCCTTCCCATTGTGGCACCCATCGGTCTGGATGACGAATACAATACCTACAACATCAATGCGGATGACGCGGCCTGCGAAATCGCAAAGGCGGTCGGTGCGGAGAAGCTGGCATTCCTTACGGATATTGAAGGACTGTATCGTGATCTGAACGATCCTTCCACTTTGATTTCCAGAATTACCACTTCGGAAGCCAGAGGCTTAATCGACGGCGGCTTCATCGGCGGCGGTATGCTTCCGAAACTCGGGAACTGCATCCAGGCGGTGGAAGACGGTGTAAGAAGAGTGCATATTCTTGACGGAAGAATTCCGCACTGTCTGCTTCTGGAGATTTTTACCAAAGAAGGTATCGGTACCGTAATCATTTCCGATAACGATCCGATTCGTCAGGAATAAGGAGAAACTGTTATGATGGAACAATATATCAGGGAAGCGGAAAGCGTTCTGCTTCATACCTATAACCGGTATCCCGTGGTCTTCGATCACGGAGAGGGCGTACATCTTTATGACATCGAGGGGAAAAAGTATCTGGACTTTGTTTCCGGCATCGGTGTATTTGCCCTGGGATACAAAAACGAAGCATACAATGATGCGCTGAAGGCACAGATTGATAAAATTCTTCACACATCGAATTATTATTACAACATGCCGGCCATTCAGGCGGCCCGGGAACTTTGCAGGGTCAGCGGCATGGACAGGGTGTTCTTTACCAACTCCGGTGCTGAGGCGGTGGAAGGAGCCCTGAAAGCGGCAAGAAAACATGCTTACTTAAAGGACGGCAAAGCGGACCATGAAATCATTGCACTGAATCATTCCTTCCACGGAAGAACCTTCGGGGCTTTGTCCGTTACCGGGACACCGAAGTACAGGGAAGCATTCGGACCGATGATCGGAAACATAAAGTTTGCGGACATGAATGATTTACAATCCGTAAAATCGCAGATTACGGAGAAAACCTGTGCAATTATCATGGAGACCATTCAGGGCGAAGGAGGAATCCACCCCGCTACGGAAGAGTTCTTAAAAGGTGTTCGCGCCCTGTGTGATGAAAACGGCTTACTGCTTATTCTCGATGAAATCCAGTGC
The DNA here is from genome assembly GCA_002494135.1 of Lachnospiraceae bacterium UBA7027. GTDB lineage: Bacteria > Bacillota > Clostridia > Lachnospirales > Lachnospiraceae > UBA3766. Next base: position 80,317 of record DLBG01000035.1, on the reverse strand, counting down.
GGTATGGGAAGAAGCGGCTATATGTTTGCATGGCAGGAATACGGTGTCAAACCGGACATTATGACCGTTGCAAAGGCCGTGGGATGCGGCGTGCCCGTCGGAGCTTTTCTGATGACGGAAGAAGTGGGACAGTCTTCTTTGGTCGCAGGAGATCACGGAACCACTTACGGTGGCAATCCGTTTGCAACCGCAGCCGTCTGTGAAGTGCTTCGGCAGTTCGAAGAACGGAATATTCCGGATCACGTAAAGGAAGTCGGAGAATATCTGTTTGAAAAACTCGAAGAAATCAAGGCAGCAGATAACCGCATTACGGCACACAGAGGAAAAGGACTGATTCAGGGCCTGGAATTTAACGCTCCCGTGGCGCCCGTTATTCAAAAGTCGTTAGATAACGGACTGGTACTCATCAATGCGGGAAGCAACATCATCCGTTTCCTTCCTCCTTTAGTGATTACGAAAGAGGATGTGGACGAAATGCTTGTCATCCTGAAAGAAGCTTTAAAAGCGGAGATTTAAATGGGAAAAAAACTGATATCCATGGCTCTTCTGCTGATTCTTGCAACGGGGCTGCTGTTCGGAGATTATTACAGTACGGCCCTGTTCGGACAGAATGCGGAAGAGGATATATTTGAAGATGCACTGATTCTGTGGTATACGGACAGTGATTATGCGGAGTACTTAAGAGATGCCGCCGTTTCCTACGAGAAACAAACCGGCATCAAGGTAATTCCGACCGAGGTTTCCGATGTGGAATTCTTAGAGCAGATTCAGAAAGCCTCCACGGAAGGAAACAAGGCTCCGGATTTGTTTGTTCTTTCAAACGATTTGCTGGAAAAGGCGGTTTTGTCCGGTCTTGCAGCCGGAGTGAAGGATCCGGACGGAATACTGAACGATACCTGTTATACCGATGCATCCATCCGTGCAGTAACCTACCGGGACCGGATGTACGGCTATCCGCTTAGTTATGAGACGGCATGTCTGGTTTATAACGAGACGGTTATGGAAGAAATCGCCATGGCAGCCAAAGCTGCAGCTGAAGCCGGAGAATCGGGCGATGAGGGAATTACCGTTGTGGAGGAGAATCCGGAGGATGCTTCGGAAGAACCGGCACCGGAATTAAGCGAAGAGGAAAAGGCAGAGCGGAAGAAGGCCGCTTCGGAAATTCTTCCTACAACTGTAGTCGGAATTCTGGATTTCGCAAATCAGTATGCCCTTCCTGGCGGAATCGAATCGTATTTTTCCTGGGATACGGACGATGTGCTTTACAATTACTGGTTCGCCGGAGCATATCTGAATGCTGGCGGGCAGAATGCGGACCGTTCCGAGGAAATCTCGCTTTACAACGAGGAAGCACTGTATTCCTTAAGCGTTTACCAGGATTTTCGGGATTTCTTCTTCGTGGAAGACGATGACAGGACCTATCCCGATACCATCGATGATTTTATGAACCGCAAGTGTGTCTTTACCGTAGCCGGTACGGACATCGTATCGAAAATGGAACAGGCTGCGCAGGACGGAACATTTAAGGATGATTACAATATTCTTCCGATGCGGATGCTGAACAGTTCTTTAGAGTGCAGAGGATTAAGCGTTACCACAATGATCTGCGTTAACGGACTGAACGAGAACAATTCGGATGCGGAGAGGTTCGCAGGTTACGCAACGAAGGAGTATTCGAAGAATTTATATGCGCGTACGGGTAAAATGGCCACATCCCTTTTGCCGGATTACGAACATCCTCAGATGGAAGCCATTCGGGAATGGTATGAGCAAAGTGTATGCCTCCCGAAGATGATTGAAACCACGAATTATTATATTCTTGCGGAAATGTGCTTTTCGAATATCTGGGACGGCAGGGACGTGAACAACGAACTGAAGGCTCTTTCGCAGTCGGTTCTTTCAAACTACTACGGCAAGGATTACGAAGACGATTATATTGAAACTCCCGTTGTTATGGAGCAGTACAATGCGGAAGGGGAAAATTAAACGATTTTCCCCTTGCGCATGTTTTATTTTTTGATTACACTTAAGGTGCAGTTGGTTCAAGGGACTTTTATTCTGCAAACCGGAATAAAAGGAGCTGACTATGGAATTAAATCGTAATCTGAAAAGACGAATCATCGAAATTGCGGTGATCGTTGCTTTGTCTTGTATTGTTTTTCTTGCGTGCAACATTGGTCCCACCAACAATGACATCGTTCTTTCCGAAGATTTCGTAGAAGAAGAAAGCGAAGAAATTACTACGGAGTTTTCTTCTTATGAGGAATCGCAAAAGCAGGAGATGTGCGTTGTTTATGTTTGCGGCGCCGTGGTAAGTCCCGGGGTATATGAACTGGCCCTGGGAAGCAGAAAAGCGGATGCCGTCGAAACGGCGGGAGGTTTTACCGAAGAAGCCGTTAAGGATTACGTAAATCTGGCGGATTTTGTAAAAGACGGTGAAATGATCCGGATACCGGCAGAGGGTGAGGATTTATCCTCTTTTACACAGAGTTTTTCCGACGGACGCATCAACATCAATACTGCGGAAGTTTCGGAACTTTGTAACATTCCGGGTGTCGGGGAAAGCAGGGCGAAGGCAATTCTTGCTTACCGAGAGAAAAACGGACCGTTCGAGGCATGCGAGGATTTAATGAAGGTTTCCGGCATCAAAGCCGGGCTCTATGAGCGAATGAAGGATTATGTGAAAGTGAAGTAGGTGAAGATATGGCGAATCGCGTTTTGGTTGTAGATGATGAGAAAACTATCGTAAAAGGTTTGAAATTCAGTCTCGAGCAGGAAGGCTGGTCGGTGGATGCCGCATATGACGGGGAGGATGCCCTGGAACTCGCGGGAAAGAACCGTTATAACATTATTCTGCTTGATATCATGCTTCCGAAGCTTTCCGGTCTTGAAGTCTGCCAGCAGATTCGTGAGACATCCAATGTACCGATTATCATGCTGACGGCCAAGGGCGACGATATGGATAAAATCATGGGTCTTGAGTACGGCGCGGACGATTACATCACAAAGCCGTTCAACATTCTTGAAGTCAAGGCCAGAATGAAAGCAATCATGCGTCGTACTTCGGGAAGTTCGAAGAAGGAAGGCAGAGAGATTATCTCCGGTGATTTAAGACTGGTACAGGACGGCAAGAGAGTTTTTGTACAGGGTAACGAAATCAAAGTAACCGGCAAGGAATACGATCTTTTGAAACTTTTGGTCGAGAACGTAAACCGCGTATACTCCAGAGAGGAACTTTTAAATACCGTATGGGGTGCGGATTATCCGGGTGATGTCAGAACCGTGGATGTTCATGTAAGACGTCTTCGTGAGAAAATCGAGCAAAATCCCGGTGAGCCTCTTTATGTACAGACCAAATGGGGTTCGGGATACTATTACAAAGAACGAAATTAAGGACATAATATATTCTTATGAGAAAGTGGTTTGAGAAGCTTTGGGAGGAACTGAATAAGATTGCCGTATTCAGAAGTCTCAGATTCCGTATATCCATTCTCATTCTGATTGTGGGTGCCCTCTGCTGCATCGGTATGCGCGTCGGCATCCTGCGAAACTATTTTTCAAGAGCCGTAGAGGTTCGTACGTCTGACGTTCAGAGTCAGATGCAGATTCTTGCAAATCATTTGATTTCCTACGATTATCTGATGGATTCTTCCTCCGATGTTGTCAATGCGGAGATTGAGCAGGTCGCCAATTTATATAACGGCCGCATTATGGTTGTAAACACAAATTACTCCATTCTGAAGGATACCTATAATATCGCGACGGGCAAGTACATGATCTCAGAAGAGGTGATGCTGGCCTTTCGGGGCGCAACGCTTTCTCATTACGATGCGGAAAACAATTATATAGAGATTGTTGTTCCGATTACCGCAACGACAGGGGAAAAGAACAGTACCGTCGGTGTGATTTTAGCTTCTGTTTCAACTACACCGATAGTACAAAACGAGGAAATACTTTCCAGAAATTCCTTTATCTTTATGTTCATCCTTATTCTGCTTGTTGTCGCTGTGGCATTCTTTATCCCGAGGATTATGTTAAGACCGTTCAATCGGTTAAGTGATGCCATCAGTGAGGTAAAGAGCGGATTCACGGATGAAACCATTGCGGTGAACGATTACGTGGAAACCGAGCATATCGCGGATTCCTTTAATCAGGTAATGGAACGAATCAAAATCATGGAGGAGTCCCGCCAGGAGTTTGTTTCAAACGTCTCGCACGAACTGAAAACTCCGCTTACTTCCGTAAAGGTTCTGGCTGATTCCCTGAACAATCAGGAAGATGTTCCGGTAGAGGTTTACAGGGATTTCATGTCCGATATCTGTGAGGAAATCGATCGCGAGAACAGTATCATCAACGATCTTCTTTCGCTTGTGAAAATGGACAAGAAGTCCACAAATTTAAATATCACTTCCGTGGATGTCAATGCATTGATCGAGTCGGTGTTTAAACGTCTCTCGCCGCTTGCACAGCGCAATCAGGTGGAGATGGTATTCGAAAGCATCCGTCAGGTCAGCGCGGAACTCGACGAGGTAAAATTCACCCTGGCTTTGACGAATTTAATCGAAAACGGAATCAAGTACAATCAAAGAGACGGTGTCGTGAAGGTCACGCTGGATGCGGATTATCAGTTTTTCACCGTTACGGTTACGGATACGGGTATCGGCATCGCGCAGGAAGATCAGAAATCCATTTTTGAAAGATTTTACCGCGTGGACAAGTCACACTCGAGGGAAATCGGCGGAACGGGACTCGGTCTTGCCATTACAAGAAGTGCAATACTGCTTCACAGAGGTTCCATTGTGGTGAATTCCGAAATCGGAAAAGGAACCACGTTTACGGTTAAGGTTCCGATTAACTATGCACAGAACAAGAATGCAGCGGAAACACAGAATACTTAGGCTGCTTTTTGAGGAAAAACATGAAACGTTTTAAGTGGAAAAAAATGAATATCGCAATTCTTCTTGCGGTACTTCTTGCGGCAGTATCGATTTTATCCTACGGATGTAAGCCGAAAGAAACGGAAAATTCGAGCGAACCGGCGATTAAGAAGGATACGGCGGTTTATTATATCAATCGTGACAAAACCCGTATTCAGGGCGAGAAATATGTCTTTACTTCAGACGATCCGCATGACCGGATTGAAGAGATGATTGCGGCTCTTTCCGAAGAACCGAAGCATAAAGAATTAAAGGCATCTCTCGGAGAGGACTTCTCTATTCTGGGGTATACGTTCAAAGAAGGAAACCTGACTCTGGATATGGATAAAAAATACAGGGATTTAAAGCCTTCGGAAGAAATTCTGGTCCGTGCGGCCTTCGTGCGTTCCTTTGCGCAGATTCCGGAAGTATCCTATGTGCAGATTCTGATAAACGGGGAAGGGCTGACGGACGTTAACGGCAATCCCGTGGGATTTTTAAATGAAGAATCGTTTGTTGAGAATGACGGGAAGGAAATCAATGCGTACGAGAAAGCTACCGTGACGTTATATTTTGCGACCGAGGACGGAAAGAACCTGATTACCGGGCAGCGTCAGGTGGTATACAATACCAACATCTCCATGGAAAAGATGGTTATGGAGCAGTTAATCAAGGGACCGGTTCTGAACGGATATTATGCGACGATTAATCCTGATACAAAGATTTTAAGTGTTACGAATAAAGACGGGATCTGCTATGTAAATCTCAGCGAGGATTTCTTAAAGCAGCCCAATGATATTTCTTCGGAGGTGGTAATCTATTCCATCGCCAATTCTTTGATTGACCTTCATAATGTGAATCGTGTGCAGATTCAGGTGAACGGCAATTCCAAGATTCTGTTCCGCGAAAGTATCAGTCTGGAAGAATCCTTTGAACGAAATCTCGATATTGTACTGCAGGAAGAGCAATAAAACCGAAATAACATAAAAACAGCAAAGACAGGAATATCAAAGAAAGCAGCAAACCATGAGAAGACCGCTTATGTGGGCCGCTCTTTTGGGAATTGCGGTGCTGTTTCTTTTGGCGGGTGTGTATGAAAGAATCCACCCGCTGCCGGATTATTCCGGCGAGGCGGTCATCTGCGGCCGGCTTGTAAAGAAAGAAGTAAAAAACGATAATCTGGTTCTTTATCTGAAAGAAGTCAGTATCTGTTCCGATCTCAATCATTATTCCCAAAACGAAGCAGCAATGAAAACCGAAAACGCCAAATGGAAACGTCTCGCATTCCGGGGCTTTGTTTGCTATGCGGATTTAGCCGGCGAAGAGAATCCGTCTTCGGAAGATGTAAGCGGTTTTGTGATTGGCAGAAAAACCGTTTTAAGGGGAGAAGTATCCTGTATAAGTAAGGCTACGAATCCCGGAGAGTTTGATGCCGGGAAATATTACAGAGCCAGAGGATACCGGTATGTACTTTATCAGGCGAAGGATGCAGGCGGAAAAGCAGAGGCCGGTCGGTTAACCATTCCGGAAATGATGTACCGTCTTCGAAGAATCTGCAGTGCAAAATATAACGATTATCTTGGCAGGAATTACGGAGGCATTCTTTCGGCAATGCTCTTTGGCGAGAAAGAGAATCTTTCAAAAGACGTGAAGGAAATGTACCGCGACGGAGGAATCTCGCACATCCTTGCCATCAGCGGACTTCACATCTCCTTAATCGGAGCGTTTCTTTATGCGCTGCTTACTTTCTTTCCACTGCCGAAAAAAGCCTCTTTTGTGCTGACGGTCGGAATTCTGTTTTTATACGGTCTGATGGTGGGATTCGCACCGAGCGTCTTTCGGGCCGTTTTTATGTTTTCCTACCGGCTGCTTGCACGGAACTTAAAGAAAGCATACGATCCGCCGACCGCTTTGGCGCTGGGGGCATTTCTGACCTGCCTTGCATTTCCCTTTATGGTGCAGGACAGCTCTTTTTTACTTACCTACCTTGCCTTTGGAGGCATCGTTTTTCTTTATCCCTGTCTGGAAAGTGCGAAACCCGGAAAAAAGAAGTGGACGGACGGATTCTTTGTTTCCTTCTCGGTATTCGCCGTGACACTCCCCGTAATCCTTCGCAGTTTTAACAGTGTATCGTTCGGGGGATTTCTTTTGAACATGTTGGTGATTCCTGCCATGCCGGTATTGTTTGCGTGTGCTTTTATTCTGGTTGCCTTTTCCTTTTTTTTCCCAAGAGGTGCTTCGCTGTTTGCGCTTCTTACAAAGAGTATTCTTTTTGCAATGGAATCTGCCGTGCGGATTATGAACAGGATCTCTTTCATTCATTTAAACGTGAAGGCTCCGCAGATCGGGAGAGTATTGATATATACTACATTTGTAGTTTTAATTACCGCGTTTACACTTTCGCTCAAACGAAGAATGAAACTTAAGTATTATCACTGTCTGAACGAAGCAGTCCGTTTGAGGGACAGCGGACAGGGAAAGCAGGATAAAATCACGGAAGAGCTGCGGATTGTAAAGGCAGCGGATCTGGTCCGAAGAATCCTTTTCTTTGTACTTGTAAGTCTGGGTATGATTTTTTTGATGACAACGCCGAAGAAGGCAGGGGTAACGTTTCTCGATGTCGGCCAGGGAGACGGAATCTTTATCAGAACCGGTGACGGAAAAGTGTACATGGTAGACGGGGGGTCCACATCAAAGAAAAATGTCGGGGAGAAAATCATTGTGCCGTACCTTCGGTATGAGGGGGAAAAGGCGGTGGATGTATGGTTTCTGACACACGAAGATGCGGATCATATCAACGGATTCGAACAGGTACTTGCTGACGGAGAAATTGTTGTTCGCGCCATAGCGTTACCGGTTGTCAGTAAAGAGGACGAAACGGACTTCTGGAAAGTGAAACATCTTGCAAAACAAAGAGGCATCCCGGTTCTTTATCTGAAAGAAGGAGACATAATTGGTCCGGCATCCCAAGGCGCAGAATACTTCTTCCGGGTGATGTCACCAAACCCGCATAAGCGGTATGAAGACAGAAACGACTCTTCGCTCGTATTGCTGTATGAAAGTCAAAACAGACGATACACGCAGGAAGTCTTTCTGATGGGTGATTCAACGGTGCTGGGCGAAGAAGCCGTAAAAGAGTATTTTATGAAAAAAGAAGGGAAAGGTGCGTTCGAAAATGCGGGAAAAGAAACCGTCGCTGTTTTAAAATGCGCACATCACGGTTCGGCGAATGATTCGAACTCGGAAGATTTTATACTGGGGCTGAAACCGGACTATGCCGTTATTTCCTGCGGGCGAAACAATGTCTACGGGCATCCGCATAAGGAGACGGTGGAGCGTTTAAGGTGTGCCGGAAGCGAAATGTATCTGACCTCCGGGCAGGGAGCGATTTTTTTAGAAAAGAATATGTTCGGCAAATTCAGAATCCGGGGATTTATCCGGTAGCGGTGCGGATGTTTTGGATGGTGACATTGCCGGGTTATCTGTTATAATGAATGCAGCAGCCGACTTATTGTAATAAACCAGGGAGGAACCGGCATGGACGGATTTAACGGATATAACAGATTTGATGAAGACCAGGGATATGCAACCAATTATGAACGTTTTCGGGCAGCGAGACGGCAGCCGTCGAAATGTCCGGGTAAGGAGATTACGGCTATGATTTTCGGAATTAATACGCTGTTTTGGTCTGTACTGGCACTGCTGTTTTGCTGGTTTCCGCTTTGCTGTTTCATCTATGTCATCGGTGCGGTGATTATGGCTGCTGTTGTTTTTGTGCTTCACAACAGAGTCATGCTTGAGGCGGAAGTGACGACAAAAAAGGTCCACATCGGAAAGAAACTTGCTGTTGCCGGACTGATTGTCGGCGGCGTGGCTTTGCTTCTTACCATTATTTTTATGGCAGGCTGCGGCATGTCGGTTTTTAACGGAGCGACAAACGGTTATCCGGGCCATTCGACGCCGTATACCTATTATTCATTTTAAAATCGTAAGTCTTCCTTGACACGGGTCGTTACTGCGTGGTTTAATGTTCATGTGATTCGTTTTTCTTGTAAAAAATGAACACAAGAAGAAAAAAACCATCAGAAACGACAAGAGGTGTCAAATGAAGCTTACAGAAAGACAATTCGACGTTTTATCGGCGATTGCGACCGGTGACGGTCCCATGACGCAGCGGGATGTCACCAAAACCCTCGGATGTTCACTCGGCTCGGTAAACAAAGCCATAAAAGAACTGACGGATGAGGGCCTTTTATCGGACGGTGAAGTGACGGAACGCGGACTTGCCGCGCTGGAACCCTACCGTGTAAAGCGTGCCGTTTTTATCGCAGCTGGATTCGGAAGCCGTATGGTTCCGATTACTTTAAATACCCCGAAACCCCTGGTGCGCGTAAAGGGCGTGCGTATTATCGATCATCTTCTGGATGCCTGTCTGGCAGCCGGAATCGAGGAAATCTACATTGTGCGCGGATATCTGGCCGAGCAGTTTGACCAGCTTTTGTACAAATATCCGATGATTCATTTTCTGGAGAATCCCGTATACAACGAAGCGAACAACATCAGTTCCGCAGTGATTGCAAAGTCGCTGCTTTCGAGAGCCTATGTGTTTGAAGCGGATCTTCTTTTGTCCAATCCGAAGATTGTGAAGAAGTATCATTATCATTCCGATTTTCTTGCCATTCCCGTGGAGAAAACCGATGACTGGTGTTTTACGGTCAAAAACGGCGTCATCTTGGAGGAGAAGGTCGGCGGTACCGACTGCTGGCAGATGGTCGGCATCTCCTACTGGGATGAGGAAGACGGAAAGAAACTGGAAAAGGACATCGCAAGCGTTTATGAATCACCGGGCGGCAGAGAACGATACTGGGAACAGGTGCCGCTTGTATACAAAAAAGAGAATTACAAAGTGCATGTAAGTGAATGCAGTGCGGAGGATATCATCGAAATCGATACGTTGCGTGAACTGAAGGCCATTGACAAAACATACGACGTTTAATTGCAGTACTTACACTGCATGAAAGGAGAACCATGGAAGCAATCAAAAGAAATGTTCTTTTAAATCCGGGACCGTCCACTACAACGGATACCGTAAAATATGCGCAGGTCGTTCCCGATATCTGCCCAAGAGAGAAAGAATTCGCGGGACTTATGAAGGGCTTAAGAGAGGACCTGGTCAGAATCGTACACGGGGATTTAAACGAATACACCTCCGTTTTATTCTGCGGAAGCGGAACCATCAACATTGATGTCTGTCTGAATTCACTGCTCCCGGAAGGCGGAAAGATACTGGTGATTAATAACGGTGCATACAGCACGAGAGCGGCGGAAATCTGCGAATACTACAACCTTCCTTTTATCAATTTAAAATTTCCCGTGGACGAACAGCCGGATCTTGCGGTGGTGGAAAAAACATTACGGGAGAATCCCGATATCAGACTTGTACATACCACGCACAACGAAACCGGTACGGGAATTTTAAATCCCATCCGTGAAATCGGAGCACTGGCTCATAAGTATAATGCGATTTTTACCGTGGATACCACATCAACCTATGCAATGCGCCCGATTAATATCCGACAGGACAATATCGATTTCTGTATGGCAAGCGCGCAGAAGGGATTAATGGCCATGACCGGTCTTTCCTTCGTGGTCGGAAACAGAGCGATTTTAGAAGCTTCCAGGGATTATCCGAAACGGTCCTACTACTGTAATCTTTTCCTTCAGTACGATTACTTCGAGAAAACGGGAGAGATGCATTTTACACCGCCCGTACAAACGGTTTACGCTACTATCGAAGCATTGAAAGAATACTGGGCCGAGGGAGAAGAGGCCAAATGGGCAAGACACACGAGAGTCTTCAATGCCATCAACGAGGGCCTGGACGAACTGGGATTCAAGCAGGTAATCAAACCGCAGTTCAGGGCCGGACTCGTTTCCTCCGCCATCTATCCGGATGATGAGAATTGGAGTTTTGAGAAGGTTCACGATTATTGTTATGAAAGAGGATTTACCATTTACCCGGGTAAAATTTCCACGACCAACACCTTCCGTTTATGCGCACTCGGTGCCATTGACGAAAGCGACATCAAAGACTTCTTTAAAGTATTTCGGGAAGCACTTGAGGTAACCGGCGTACAGATTCCGGTCGTTTACAAATAACGGAATGTAAGGAGGAAAACAGACAGCCATGAAAAAAGCATATACCTGCTTTTGTACCGACATTATTCATGAAGGACATTTAAACATCATAAACGAAGCAAAGAAGTACGGCCGTGTTATCGTCGGTGCGTTATCCGACCGTGCACTGATTCGTTACAACCGTTTTTCGACGCTTCCGCAGGAAGAGAGAATTAAACTCTACCGTTCCATCGAAGGTGTGGATGAAGTGGTGATTCAGGAGGACATGCTCTATGACGATGTAATCACCTTGATCCGTCCGGATTACGTTATTCACGGGGATAACTGGAAGAACGGCCCCGAAGCATCCATCCGCGAACATGTGGAAGAGAAATTGAAAGCCTACGGCGGTGAAATCATCGACGTTCCCTATACCTTTAACGAGACCGTGTATAAAATCGATCTGCAGTTAAAGGAAAAACTTTCCATGCCGGAATACAGAAGAAAACGTCTTCGCCAGCTTCTTAACATGACCGACATCGTAAAGGTTATGGAAGCCCACAGCGGACTCACCGGCCTGATTGTGGAAAAAACGGTTGTCGAGCGTGAAGGCAAATTGGACCAGTTCGACGCCATGTGGATTTCGTCTCTTTGCGACAGTACCGCGAAGGGCAAGCCGGATATCGAACTTGTCGATATTACCAGCCGTCTGCGTACGATTGAAGATATTACGGAAGTAACCACGAAACCGATTATTTTTGACGGCGATACCGGCGGACTGACCGAGCACTTTGTTTATACTGTAAGAAGTCTGGAACGTCTCGGCGTTTCTGCGGTTATCATCGAAGACAAAAAAGGTCTTAAGAAGAATTCCTTATTCGGCACCGAAGTGGAACAGACGCAGGCCACCATTGAGGAGATGAGCGCAAAAATCGCCGCGGGCAAGAAAGCGCAGCTGACGGATGATTTTATGATTATCGCCAGAATCGAGAGCCTGATTCTCGAACGCGGCATGGAAGATGCCCTGAATCGTGCCTTTGCATTTGTAAAAGCGGGCGCGGACGGAATCATGATTCACAGCCGTAAGAAAGATCCTGCGGAGATTCTGGAATTTTGCGACAAATTCCGGGCAGTGGATAAGAATACACCGATCGTTGTGGTTCCGTCGAGTTTTAACGTAATAACGGAAGAGGAGCTTTCGTCGCACGGCGTTAATATCGTCATCTATGCGAACCAGCTTACCAGAAGCGCTTTCCCGGCCATGCAGAAAACGGCCGAGGACATTCTTCGGTATCACAGGGCCAAGGAAGTGGATGACAGACTGATGCCCATCAAAGAAATCATTACACTGATTGACGAGATTTAGGAGAATAACATGAACGCAGAAAAATTCACGGAAATACTGGGAGCGGAATTTTATACGGGCGTGCCCGACAGCCAGTTAAAGGCACTTTGCAATTATCTGATCGCGCGCTACGGCATCGATCCGAAGCATCATGTGATAGCCGCAAACGAGGGAAACTGCACGGCGCTGGCAGCAGGCTATTATCTGGCAACGGGAAAGGTTCCCGTAGTTTATATGCAAAACAGCGGAGAGGGAAACATCATCAATCCCGTGGCATCTCTTTTGAATGACAAGGTCTACGCCATTCCGATGATTTTTGTAATCGGATGGAGAGGCGAACCGGGGGTACATGACGAACCCCAGCATATCTATCAGGGAGAGGTAACCGTTAAGCTGCTCGAAGATATGGATATCGCAAGTTTTATCATCGGAAAGGAGACGACCGGGGAGGAACTGGTAAAAGTGATGGATTCTTTCCGGGAAAAACTGAAAGCCGGCAAAAATGTTGCCTTCGTGGTTCGCAAGGGTGCCCTTTCCTTTGACGGGAAGGTGGAATACAAAAACGGCAATACAATGGTACGTGAGGAAATTATCCGCCATATTACGGATGTTTCCGGCGATGATCCGATTGTTTCCACTACGGGAAAGGCAAGCCGTGAACTGTTTGAAATCAGGGAAGCAAAGGGACAGGATCACAGCAGGGATTTCCTGACCGTGGGTTCCATGGGACATTCCTCTTCCATCGCACTCGGAATTGCATTTGAGAAACCGGATGCAAAAATCTGGTGCATAGACGGTGACGGAGCGGTACTGATGCACATGGGTTCCATGGCTGTCATCGGAGCCAATGCGCCGAAGAATCTGGTTCATGTGCTGATCAACAACGGAGCACATGAAACCGTCGGCGGAATGCCGACCGTGGCCGCAAAGGCAGACATGATACAGATTGCAAAAGGATGCGGCTATCCGAATGCCGTAAGGGTAACGACGTTTGACGAGCTGGATGCGGCACTTAAGGAAGCAAAACAAAGAAACGAATTATCCTTCATCGAAGTGCTTTGTTCCATCGGTGCAAGGGACGATCTCGGAAGACCGACCACAACCGCGAGAGAGAATAAAGAGAATTTTATGAAGTATTTGGAAACCTTGTGATACAATGAATGAAGAGACCCGGAGAGAAATTACCGTAAAAGTCGTCCGAAGCAGGCGCAAAACCATCAGTCTTCACATTACCAAAGACGGTAATGCCGAAGTGAGGGCACCTTTCTTTGTCTCAAAATCGGAAATCGAAGAATTCGTCACGGCAAACCGGGATTGGATTTCGAAACATACCGCCGAACAGAGACGTAAGGAATTGATTGCGGCGCAGACTCCGAAACTGTCGAAGACGGAGTTAAATCATCTGGTGAAAGTTGCGAAAACGGCGTTCCGGCAGCGGGTGGAGTATTACGCGCCCATGCTCGGCGTGACATACGGTAAAATTTCAATCCGCAAGCAGCGTACAAGGTGGGGAAGCTGCACGAAGGACGGAAACTTAAGTTTCAATGCACTTTTACTGCTGGCTCCGCCGGAGGTTCTGGACAGCGTGGTGGTGCATGAACTCTGCCACAGGCTGGAAATGAATCATTCGGAAAGATTTTACGGGCATGTTTACCGGGTCTTTCCGGAATACAAAAAGTGGGACAAGTGGCTGAAAACAAACGGGGATGCGCTTTTAAACCGCCTTCCCGCGGGAGATGACAATGGCAGCACCTGAAATGTTTGAAGTGCAAAAAGACATAAAGTCAGGGAAATTAAGACGGGCCTACCTTCTCTTCGGAGAGGAACAGTATCTGGTGCATTTTTTCCGCAACAGGCTTGTGAAGGCCTGTATGGGGAAAAGCATCGACGAACTGAGGGGCGATATGAATTTCTTCCGTTTCTCGGGAAAGGACGTTACCGTAGACGCTTTTTCGGATGCAGCCTTAACGATGCCTTTTTTCGCGGAGCGCAGAATGATCGTGATCGAGGGCGCGGAACTCTTTACAAGGGCAAACGACGACCTTCTGAATCTTTTAAAAAACCTTCCGGAAAGCACCCTGATTGTCTTTCTGGAAGATAAGCCGGACAAGCGGCTTACAACGTTTAAAGAAGTTTCCCGAATCGGTCTGGTGGAAGAGTTTTCGCTGCAAAGCGATGAAAGGCTGACCAGTTTTATCGTGCACCGGGCACAGGACGCCGGATTAAACATCACACAGGCGGCGGTCCGGACGATTATGGATGATACGGGACGTGACATGTTTGCCATTGCTTCGGAGATGGACAAGCTTACCGCGTACTGCATGGATAAAAACGTCATAGAGAAAACGGATGTCGACAATCTGTGTCATGTCACGGTGCAGGACCGGGTATTTGATATGATCGGTTTTCTTGCAAACCGGCAGCAGAAAGAGGCACTGAAGCTTTATTACGATCTGCTGGAACTTCGCGAACCGCCTCTTAAAATCCTTGCGCTGATGGCCAAACAGTTTCGTATTCTCATTGCCGTGAAGGATTTGATGAATCACGGAATGAGCAGCGAGCAGATCGGACAGAAGATGGAATTTAAAGGCAGGGATGCCAAAGCACAGGCTTACGTGGCAAGAAAGTATGAAACGCAGGCCAAGCAGTTTTCTTCGGAGGAATTAAAAAACGCCCTGCGCGATGCGGCAGAGTATGACCGGCTTTTCAAAAGCGGAGGAATCTCGGACCGTATGGCAGTGGAATTATTACTGATCCGGTATTCCGGAAAAGAAGATTAGGGAGGGGAAATACATGGAACATGAATTGAAAAAAGGCGACGTTTACACACATTTTAAAGGGAAACGGTACGAAATCGTGACGCTGGCGAAAAACAGCGAAGACGGCAGCATGATGGTGGTATATAAGGCACTGTATCCGCCTTATGAGGTGTTTGTCAGACCGCAGTGGTCTTTCGTTGAGGAATTAAGCCCCGAAGATTATCCGTACGCAACCCAGAAACACCGTTTTGAGAAAGAGACGATTTCGGCAACCGCTCCGGATCTTTCCCAGACCATTCCCATCGAAATCGATCCCGGTCTGCAGAAATTCATCAGCGCGGATTCCTACGACGGAAAGATAGAAGTCTTAAAGGAACTCGAAGGACATATCTCGGAAGAAACGTTTGCCATCATGTTCTTATCCCTGGATTTTCCCATGCAGCCGGGAAGTGCGGCCGATCACTTTAAGGCTTTGGTGAAACGTCTTGAGACCATGAGCGAATTTGACGGCAAGGATTTCCGTTAGTTTTCGCGGTAAAGATACGGTCGAAGATACGGACCCGAAACGGTCCGAAGAATCAGACCCCGCAAAATGGTCCGAAGACAAAAGATACAGGGAATGCCATGAACAGACCGATATTAAAAGTAAAAGACGTTTACCGGCTTCTTGCCTGGTATCGTGCAAATAAGCGGGACTTGCCCTGGCGGCATACAAACGATCCGTACCGCATCTGGGTATCGGAAATCATGCTGCAGCAGACCCGCGTGGAAGCCGTAAAACCGTACTATGCCTCTTTTTTGTCGAAGTATCCCGATGTGAAGGCACTTGCCGAAGCAAAGGAGGATGACCTGACACGCATCTGGGAGGGGCTTGGTTATTATTCCAGAGTCAGAAATATGCATAAGGCAGCCATGGAAGTGAATGCTTCCTGCGGCGGCCTTTTTCCTGTTTCTTACGAAGTACTGTTAACGCTTCCCGGAATCGGGTCCTATACCGCAGGTGCGGTTGCCTCGATTGCGGGCGGGGAGAATGTCCCCGCGGTCGACGGAAACGTGCTTCGCGTCTATACGCGTATCATGGCCGACGACGGATGCATCTCCGATGCCAAAACGGTGAAACGCATCCGGGAGGAGATAGCGGTCCTGATGCATAAGGCCGGCGAAGCGAGTGAAAAGGGCTGTGTGGAGAGTGAAAAGGGCTGCGCGGAAAAGAACGATGGCGATTTAACCTACCGTCCCGGCGATTTTAACGCCGCAATGATGGAAGTCGGAGCCACGGTCTGTCTGCCGAACGGAGAGCCGAAATGCGGCGAATGTCCCTTCGCAGGAGTCTGCAGGGCGTATAAGGAAGGGCGGATCGGTGAGTATCCGAAGAAAGCCGCAAAAGCAAAACGGCGGATAGAAAACCGCACGGTTTTTGTTTTGGAATCCACGCGCGGAATCGCGTTAAAGAAACGCCCGGGAAAGGGACTGCTTGCCGGCATGTACGAGCTGCCCGCAGCGGAAGGTTTTCTTACAAAGAAGCAGGCATCTTCCTATATCGAAGGACTCGGCTATCACCCGGTCCGAATCCGGGAAATCGAGGAAAGCACGCATGTTTTTTCCCATATCGAATGGCACATGAAAGCATTCCATGCCGTGGTGGACGATATCGCGGACCCCTCCGTTTACGACCCCGCCAACGGGATTTTCTTTGTCACAAAAGAGGAACGAAAAGAGGGATATGCGCTTCCCAGTGCGTTCAAAGCATATAAAAAATATATTTTCTGATGTATTTTCCTCAGATTCTTATAGATTTACAACCAGTTTTATGATATAATTTTCGGGCATGGGCTTTATTGGCTTATGCCCTTTCATTTACGCATTACAAGGACTTAAGGAGGCTTAATCATGTATTCATTTGACGAAATCAAAGCAGTAGACCCCGAAGTGGCACAGGCGATTCTTGACGAGCAGGCCCGTCAGAATTCCCACATTGAGCTGATTGCATCCGAAAACTGGGTGAGCAAGGCAGTTATGGCTGCTATGGGCAGTGTACTTACCAATAAATACGCGGAAGGATATCCCGGAAAGAGATATTACGGCGGCTGCCAGTGCGTGGACGTAGTGGAAGATCTTGCCAGAGAAAGAGCAAAGAAGTTATTTCACTGTGACTATGTAAACGTTCAGCCCCACTCCGGTGCGCAGGCCAACATGGCGGTTCAGTTTGCTGTTTTAAATCCCGGGGATACCATCATGGGCATGAATCTTGACCACGGCGGACATTTAACCCACGGTTCACCGGCAAACATGTCCGGCAAATATTTTAAGGTTGTTCCTTACGGCGTAAACGATGACGGCTTCCTTGATTACGATAAAATGGAAGAGCTTGCGCTTGAATGCAGGCCCAAGATGATTATTGCGGGTGCAAGTGCCTATGCAAGAACTATCGATTTTAAGAGAATTCGTGAGATCTGCGACAAAGTCGACGCAGTGATGATGGTGGATATTGCACATATCGCCGGACTGGTGGCAACCGGTCTTCATCCCTCACCCTTCCCTTATGCAGACGTTGTAACCACCACCACCCACAAGACCCTTCGCGGGCCCAGAGGCGGTATGATTATGGCTAACAAGGAAGCGGCAGAGAAGTACAACTTCAACAAGGCTGTATTCCCCGGAATTCAGGGCGGACCTTTAATGCATGTCATTGCGGCAAAGGCTGTCTGCTTTGAAGAAGCTTTAAGCGACGACTTCAAGGTTTATCAGCAGAATATCGTTAAAAACGCACAGGCTCTGTGCAAGGGACTTCTTTCCAGAGACATTGACATCGTTTCCGGCGGAACCGACAATCACTTAATGCTGGTTGACTTAAAGAAA
This sequence comes from Lachnospiraceae bacterium UBA7027, assembly GCA_002494135.1. Lineage (GTDB taxonomy): Bacteria > Bacillota > Clostridia > Lachnospirales > Lachnospiraceae > UBA3766. The sequence goes on along the minus strand of DLBG01000035.1, from coordinate 62,321 downwards.
TACAACTTAACCGGCAAGCAGGTGGAGAAATGGCTGGATGAAGCTCACATCACCGCAAACAAGAACACAATCCCGAACGATCCCCAGTCTCCGTTCGTTACCAGCGGTATCCGTCTCGGTACTCCCGCGGTTACTTCCCGCGGCATGAACGAAGAGGATATGGACCGCATTGCGGAAGCAATTGCATCCGTAATCAAGGGCGGTGAGGAGAAGATTCCTTACGCAAGAGAGATTGTTCAGTCCTTAACCGACAAATATCCTTTGAACTGATTATTTTATAAAAACGATGTATAGAAACCGAAAAGCGATCAAAAGAATACTGGCAATGCTTCTGGCAGTTGCAATGGTTCTTCCGCTGTCGGGATGTAAGAAAAAAATCGTTCTGACCACGGGCTTTGAAGAAGGGCAGCTGTTCATCATTGACAAGGCTGTCTGTACCGAGTCGGAATATCTCGTATATCTGATCAATACACAGAATATGTACGAGAATGCCTACGGAGACCGGATCTGGGAAATGACGACGGAGGACGGGGAACTTTTGGAAGACGGTTTGAAAGAAACGGTTCTTGCGAGAATTTCCAGAGTCAAGGTCATGAACCTGCTTGCGGCAAAGAAGAAGGTTTCCTTAAGCAAGGATGACGAGAAACTTGCGAAAGCGGCGGCACAGCAGTATTACACTTCTCTCAGCGAAGAGGAGAAGAAGCTTTTTAACTTAAGCGAAAAAGATTTTGAGAACATGTACCGCGAATATGCACTGGCCAACCGTGTATACGGTTTTCTGGTAAAAGACATTAATCCGGAAATCAGTGACGACGAGGCCAGAACCATTACGGTTTCGCATATTCATATCAAGACCTATTCCATCGATTCCTCGGGCAGCCGTGTGGAATATTCCGATGAGAAAAAGGCGGAAGCAAGAAAAAAGGCGGAAGAAGTCATCGCCGAACTTGAAGACGGCAAGAAATTCGACAGCCTGATTGCTTCCTACAATGAGGATGAGAACAGCACGTTCCTTTATCGCAGGGGCGAAACCGACCCGGCATATGAAGAAGCGGCTTTCAATCTGGCAACGGATGAAGTAAGTGACATTGTGGAAACACCGGACGGATTCTATATTATCCGCTGCGATAACATGTTTGACCGGGACGAAACCGACGAGAACAAGCTGAAAATCCTGAACCAGAAAAAGAATGAAGCCTTCGAAGAGGAATACAATGCCTTTCTCGGAGAGCGGACGGGCAATTTAAACGAGGATGCGTGGGCGAAAATTCATGCCGTGAAGGATGATGCCATCGATACGGCGGATTTCTTCACCATCTACGGAGAATTGTTCCAGTAAGTGTCAGATTCGGGTAAATCCCGAAAGGAGTTACAGCAATGGAAGAAAAAGTTACTTTCTTCGGTGCATACGGCAGAATGTGGGCGAATACATTCAATTACAAAGGAACCGCCTCGAGAAAGGAATACTGGTTCCCCTTTGTGATTCAGGTACTTGTATTCGGTGCAGCCTGCGGTCTTTTGTATGCATCCTTTGTCGCGGAGGAAGGAGGACTGTGGTTTTGCCTTGCGGCATTTGCGCTCGGCGGATTCCTGGTATTGTCCGTACTTCCCTGGATTTCATTAACCGTGCGAAGACTCAGAGATGCCGGAAAGAGCGGATGGCTTGCCCTGCTTATGCTGATTGCAGGCGTGGGAATGCTGATTCTTCTGATTCTCTGCGCATCCGCAAGTGTCATTTACAATGTAAACGGCGACAGACCGATTTCACCGTTTAATCCGGCCCAGAACGAGGTTCCGTGCGTATACGGTCCTCCCGAAGTATTCGACCCTTCCCAGAATCAGTTAGAGGAAGTTTACGGACCTCCTTTTACGGGGGAAGAGGAACCGGTGGAGGAAATCTCCGAAGAAGAGTTAAATGATGAGCCGATTGTGGATCCGGACGAGGTCAAAGACAACGATGCCGATAAAGAGGACAACAACGGCAAAAAGGACAACAACGGCAAAGAAGACAGCGACGGTAAAGAGGACAACGACGGAAAAACCGATAAGGAAAAGGACGGGGATTATGATCCTGTCAAGAATATGGAACCGTTGGTTTACGGTCCTCCCGAAATGATGCAATAACCGAATCTTGAGGGATTCGCGAAATTATGATATAATTATTTTCTGTCTGCGGGTTGATTCGCGGATGTTATGAAAGGAGAAACACAAAATGAGTTTGAAAGTTGAGAAGTTGGAAAAAGGAATGGCGAAGCTGACCATCGAGGTTCCCGCAGAGGATTTTGCCAAGGCAATCGAGGTTGCTTACAACAAAAATAAGAAAAAAATCAGCATTCCCGGTTTCCGTGCCGGCAAGGTGCCCCGTGCAATGATTGAGAAGATGTACGGCAAGCAGGTATTTTACGAAGATGCGGCAAACGAGATTATTCCCGATGCCTATGAGAAAGCATATAACGAGTGCGAGGAAGAGATTACTTCCATGCCCAAGATTGATGTTGTTCAGATGGAAGAAGGAAAGCCTTTCATTTTCACCGCAGAGGTAGCTTTAAAGCCTGAAGTAACCTTAGGTGAGTACAAGGGAATCACCATCGACAAGATCGAGACTACCGTTACCGAGGAAGAAGTTAACGAAGAAATCGAGAAAGAGCGTAAAAACAGCGCACGTACCATTACGATTGAAGACAGACCGGTTAAGGACGGCGACATCGTAACCATCGACTTTGAAGGATTCGTGGATGACGTTGCATTTGAAGGCGGCAAGGGTACCGATTATCCTCTGACCATCGGTTCTCATTCCTTTATCGAGGGATTCGAGGAGCAGTTAATCGGCAAGTCCATCGGTGAGGACGTTGTTGTGGATGTTACCTTCCCCGAAGAATATCATGCGGAAGAGTTAAAGGGTAAGCCTGCGAAATTCAACGTAACCATCAAGGGCATCAAAGAGAACGAACTTCCCGAACTGGACGACGAGTTCGCTTCCGAAGTCAGCGAGTATGAAACCTTCGCCGAGTACAAGAAGAGCGTGGAAGACCACTTAAAGGAAAGCAAGGCTGCAGAAGCTACCACCAAGAAGGAAGATGCGGTTATCGCCAAGGTGATTGAGAACGCTACCATGGATATTCCCGAAGCAATGCTTCAGACCGAGCAGAGAGGCATCGTAAACGACTTCTCCCAGAGACTTACCATGCAGGGCATGAACATCGAGCAGTACTATACGTACACCGGCATGAACGAAGAGAAGATGATGGGGCAGGTAAAAGAGCAGGCTGAGCGTCGTATTAAGACAAGACTGGTTTGCGAAGCAATCGTAAAGGCAGAGAACATCGAAGTCAGCGAAGAAGAATTCGATGCCGAAATCAAGAAGCTTGCGGATCAGTACAAAGTTGAACCGGAAAAGATTAAGAACGAGTGGATGGATGAAGAGCGTATCAAAGAATTCAAGAAAGACATCGCCATCCAGAAGGCAATTACTCTTGTTACCGAGAATGCCAAAGAAGCTTAATCCGATGAATTGAAACGAATCTGTCATACAGCCGGCTTCCCTGCCGGCTCGTATGCGTTATAGAGAGGGGAGGCAATTATGAGTTTAGTACCTTATGTCATTGAACAGACCAGCCGCGGAGAGCGGTCCTATGATATTTATTCCAGACTTTTGAAAGACCGTATTATTTTCCTCGGTGAGGAAGTAACGGATCTTTCCGCAAGCCTTGTCGTTGCACAGCTTCTGTTTTTGGAAGCGGAGGATCCCGACAAGGATATTCAGCTTTACATCAACAGCCCCGGCGGTTCGGTAACGGCCGGCATGGCAATCTATGATACCATGCAGTACATTAAATGCGACGTTTCCACCATCTGTATCGGTATGGCGGCATCCATGGGCGCATTTTTACTTGCAGGCGGTACCAAGGGAAAGAGAATGGCTCTTCCCAATGCGGAAATCATGATTCATCAGCCTCTCGGCGGAGCGCAGGGTCAGGCAACGGAAATCGAAATTGCCGCAAAGCACATCCTTCAGACGAAGGAGAAACTCAATAAAATTCTTGCCGAGAAGACCGGACAGCCTTATGAGGTAATTGCGGCGGATACCGATCGTGACAACTGGATGAGCGCTGAGAAAGCCAAAGAATACGGCTTAATCGACAACGTTATTGTAAGTCGCGAGAAATAAAGAAAGGTTTGAAACATGGCAAAAAAGGATAAGGACGAAATCAGATGTTCCTTCTGCGGTCGTACCCAGAGTCAGGTAAATAAAATGATTGCCGGACCCGACGGACTGTTTATCTGCGATGAATGCGTGGATATGTGTTCCCAGATTGTCGGCGAGCAGAAGTATTACCGTTCGGGCGATGAGGAGGACAACGATTTCGACGACGAGAAGGAAATTAACCTTTTAAAACCCGTGGAAATCAAGGAATTCCTGGATGAATACGTAATCGGACAGGAAGAGGCCAAGAAGGTTTTATCCGTTGCGGTATATAACCACTACAAGCGCGTTATGGCACCGGAAGATCTTGATGTGGAGCTTCAGAAAAGCAACATTATCATGGTCGGACCTACCGGATCCGGCAAGACGTATCTTGCACAGACCCTGGCGAAAATCATCAACGTGCCGTTTGCCATTGCAGACGCAACGACACTGACCGAGGCAGGCTATGTCGGTGAAGATGTCGAGAATATTCTCTTAAAGCTGATTCAGGCGGCAGACTATGATGTGGACCGCGCGGAATACGGCATCGTATATATCGACGAAATTGATAAAATCACCAAGAAGAGCGAGAACGTATCCATTACCCGTGACGTATCCGGCGAAGGCGTTCAGCAGGCACTTTTAAAAATCATCGAGGGAACCAACGCATCCGTACCTCCACAGGGAGGAAGAAAGCATCCCCAGCAGGAACTGATTCCCATCGACACCACGAACATTCTGTTTATCTGCGGCGGTGCGTTTGACGGTTTGGAGAAAATTATTGAAGCAAGACTGAATCAGAAATCCATCGGTTTTAATTCCATTCTTGCAAAGAATTCCGACAAGGCACTGGGAGAACTTTTAAAAGAAGTGGCTCCGCAGGATTTTATCAAATTCGGTCTGATCCCCGAATTCATCGGCCGTGTGCCGGTAAACGTATCCCTCGAGGGTCTCGACGTGGATGCTTTGGTGCGTATCATCAAAGAACCGAAGAATGCAATGGTGAAGCAGTATAAGAAACTCTTTGAACTCGACGGTGTTGAACTTGAGTTCGAGGAGGATGCAATCCGCGAAATTGCATCGGAAGCATACGAGAGAAAGACCGGTGCGAGAGGAATCCGCTCCATCATGGAAAAGGTTATGATGGATGTCATGTATGAAATTCCCTCTGACGAGACCATTCAGAAAGTCATCATTACCAGGGATTCCGTACTTGGCAAAACCAAGCCCGAGGTAATCCGGTTTGAAGAGAGTAAAAAGACAAAAAAACGTGCATAAAGGGTAAACTATTATATGAGTGATTTATCCGAATTAAAAAGGCTTCCCATAATCGCTATGCAGGGGATGGTGGTTCTGCCCGGGATGGTAGGCCACATCGACCTGAAAAAAGGCGATGCGTCGGAAGCCTTAATTAATCTGTTAAGCAGTGGCGGCCATCTGGTTCTTGCCACCATGAGAGAAGGCTTAAGTTCCCTTGAGGGACCGGAGTCTGTTTTTCCCGTGGGTGCGGAAACCCTGATTAAGCAGAAAGTTGTAATGCCGGACGGAAATGTGAGAATTCTGCTCGAAGGCCTTGAACGTGTGGTTTTCCGAGAAATCCGCAAACAGCCGAACGGCGTTGTGATGGCTGCGGTAAACGAAAAGCCGATTGAACGCGCCGAATATTCGCCGGACGAGGAAGAGGCCAGAATCCGTATGTTATCCGAGCTTCTGGGAGAGTATGTCATTTATCAGAAAACGCTTCCGAAGACGCTTTTGGATTATGCAAGAAGCGCAACGGAACTTTATGCCTTCATGCGACTTTTAATGGCTAAAATTCCCTTCCAGGCAATCGAGCGCATGTCCTTTCTGATGCAGGAAACGGAGGAACTTCTTTTTGAGTGTCTCTACCGTGAATTTACGAGAGAACTGCAGGTGGCAAAAGTTCGCTATGAACTGAACGAGAAACTGATTCAGGAGGTGAACGAAGCGACTCTGCAGCAGAAGAAAGATTTTGTACTGCGTGAGCAGATGAAGGTGATTCGCAAGGAACTCGGTGATGATGAGGAATCCGATGCGGAAGAATTCCGGAAACGCCTGGAGGAGCTGAAAGCATCCGACGAGATTAAGGAAAGCATCGGAAAAGAAATCGACCGTTTTGAGCGCGTGGCGCATTCCGGCTCCGAAGCAGCGGTGGCCTATCAGTATGTGGATACGCTTCTGGAAATTCCGTGGGAGGTCGCAACCGAAGATAATATGGATCTTTCCAATGCGGCAGCGGTACTGGATGAAGATCATTACGGGCTGAAGGATGTCAAGGAGCGTATTCTGGAATTTCTTGCGGTCCGTGCGCGGAATCAAAGCGGCGATACCCCGATTCTCTGTCTTGTTGGACCTCCGGGAACCGGAAAGACTTCGATTGCAAAATCCGTGGCGAGAGCCATGAACCGCAAATATGAAAGAATCTGCTTAGGCGGTGTGCGTGACGAGGCGGAGATCCGCGGACACAGAAGAACTTATGTGGGAGCCATGCCGGGACGACTGGTGAAGGCTCTGCTTCATGCGAAAGTAAACAATCCGCTGATTCTTCTCGACGAAGTCGACAAGCTCGGCAGTGATTATAAGGGAGATCCCGCGGCAGCTCTTTTGGAGGTGCTTGACGGAGAACAGAACGTAAACTTCCGCGACCACTATGTGGATCTTCCGATTGACTTATCCGGCGTGCTTTTTATCGCTACCGCAAACAATGCGCAGGATATTCCCAGACCGTTACTGGACCGTATGGAAATCATCGAACTGAATTCCTATCTGGCAACCGAGAAGTTTCATATCGCAAAGGAACATCTCTGGATAAAACAGTTAGAAGCAAACGGTCTTAAGAAAAACGAACTGACTATCACGGACGGTGCCGTTCGTACCATTATTTCCTCCTATACGAGGGAAGCGGGTGTTCGTGCCCTGGAGCGGTCCTTTGGCAAAATCTGCCGCAAAGCCGCCAAGAGCTTATTGCTCGGTGAAAGTAAGAAGATAGCGGTTACCGAGAGAAACTTGGAAGAGTTCCTCGGAAAGAAGAAATATAAGCCCGAGAAAAAGGGAAAGAAGGCCAGAGTCGGTATTGCCACAGGCCTTGCGTGGACGCCGGTCGGCGGAGAGACGCTTGAAATCGAGGTTGGAATTCTGCCCGGAAAGGGTGAGTTTGATTTTACGGGACAGCTTGGTGACGTTATGAAGGAATCCTGTCTGGCAGCCTTCAGTTATGTGCGTGCCGTTGCGGACAAGTATCATGTCGGTCCGGAGGTTTTCAGGGAAAACGATGTGCATATTCATATTCCCGAGGGCGCGGTTCCGAAGGACGGACCGAGTGCCGGAATCACGATCGCAACGGCCCTTTTATCGGCGGTTACGGATATTCCCGTACGCGGAGATCTTGCGATGACCGGTGAAATTACCCTTCGCGGAAACGTGCTTGAAATCGGCGGTCTTAAGGAAAAACTTCTTGCCGCAAAGAGCGCCGGATGCCGCACGGTACTGATTCCGGAAGGAAACGAGCGGGATATCGAGGAGTTCGATAAGGAGATTACGGACGGAATCGATATCATTCCGGTCGAGAAGATGGAAGACGTGTTAAAGCAGGCACTGGTCAGATAAGCAGAGCCGGAAGACGTGTTAAAACAGGCATTAGTCAGGTAAGCAAAGATGATAATCAAGAGTGTCAATTTAGAGACGGTCGTGGGAATCACGTCCACCCTGCCCGAGAATACCCTGCCGGAATTTGCATTCGCCGGGAAAAGTAACGTGGGCAAGTCCTCACTGATTAATGCGGTGATGAACCGCAAGTCCTATGCGAGAGTCAGCGGGGAACCGGGGAAAACCCAGACCATTAATTATTACAACATCAATGATGCATTTTATCTGGTGGATCTGCCCGGATACGGCTATGCGAAGGTTTCGCAGAGCACCAAGGAGAAATGGGGCAAAATGATCGAGCGTTACTTAAAACGCTCGCGCTCTCTTCGGAAGGTTTTCCTTTTGGTGGATATCCGTCATGAGCCGTCCGCAAACGATAAAATGATGTACGACTGGGTTGTGGCTACGGGATTTGCACCGATTGTAATTGCAACAAAGGCGGATAAAATCAAGCGTTCCCAGCTTCAAAAGCAGTTAAAGATTGTGGGAGAAGGTCTCGGAATGCCCAAAGAAGGCAGACTGATTGCTTTTTCTGCGGAAACAAAGCAGGGCCTGGAAGATATTTACGAAGTACTGGAGGCAGATTTATAATCTGCCTTTTTCGTTTTTTGTTGGACATCTGTTGGATAGAAACGTGTAAACTGATATCAGATATTGGGTTTTTCTTTATATTTAGGGAAAAGGAAGGATAGTAAATGCCGGTTACTTCATTAGAAAACTACAAAAAGAAAGTAAGCGAGGGCAAGACTTTACCCATGGATTACGGATGGACACTGTCCGGAAAGTTAAGGTCCGGTCCGATCCGGTTGTAAAACAAGCCGTACACGGACCGGGAGTGAATTAATTTCAGTTGTTTTTCGGAAGAACGAAGGAACTCTTTAAGCTGACAATCCGGTTAAATACGGGAGCGCCTTCTGCGGAGTCTTTGTAGTCCACACAGAAGAAGCCGTTACGTACGAACTGGAAGCTTTCATAAGCCTTTGCCTCTGCGAGGGCGGGTTCCACAAAAGCATTGATAATTTTCTTGGAATTGGGATTTACGTTGATTTCCTTGGTGACTTCATCGTAGACCCCTTTTTCTTCGTCTATGATATTCTCAAACAGTCTTACTTCCACCTGTTTTGCGGTGGGAGCGTATACCCAGTGAATGGTACCTTTGACTTTTCTTGCATTGAAACCGGAACCGGATTTGGTTTCGGGATCGTACGTGCAGTGAACAACGGTCACATTGCCGTTTTCGTCTTTCTCGCAACCCGTGCAGGTTACAAAGTAGGCGTTCATTAAGCGGACTTCGTTGCCGGGGAAGAGACGGAAGTATTTCTTAATCGGTTCTTCCATAAAATCTTCGCGTTCAATCCAAAGCTCACGGCCGAACGGAATCTGTCTGGAACCGAGGGCTTCGTTTTCCAGGTTATTTGCCGCATCCAGCATTTCGGTCTGTCCTTCGGGATAGTTATCAATCACGAGTTTGATCGGATCGAGGACGGCCATCATACGGGGACGCTTTAATTTCAGGTCCTCACGGATACAGTATTCAAGCATGCCCATGTCCGCTACGGACTGTGCCTTGCTGACACCGCAGAGTTCCACGAACATTTTAATCGATTCGGGGGTGTAACCGCGGCGGCGGAGAGCGGAAACGGATACGAGTCTGGGATCGTCCCAGCCGTCCGCAATACCGTCTTCCACAAGTTTCTTGATGTAGCGCTTGCCGGTTACGACATTGTTTAAATAAAGCTTTGCAAATTCAATCTGACGGGGAGGATGAGGATATTCCAGTTCTCTTACGACCCAGTCATATAAAGGTCTGTGATCCTCGAATTCCAGCGTACAGATGGAGTGGGTGATGCCTTCAATCGCATCCTCAATGGGATGTGCAAAATCATACATCGGATAGATGCACCAGGTGTCACCGGTTCTGTGATGGGTCATGTGAGCCACACGGTAGATGACGGGATCACGCATGTTCATATTCGGTGATGCCATGTCGATGCGTGCACGAAGAACTCTGGCACCGTCTTCTACGGTACCGGATTTCATTTCTTCAAACAAAGAGAGGTTTTCTTCAATGCTTCTGGAAGCATAGGGATCTTCTTTTCCGGCTTCCGTTAAGGTACCGCGGTATTCGCGGATTTCATCCGCACTTAAGTCGGAAACGTAGGCTTTTCCCTTTTTGATTAATTTTACGGCTGCTTCATACATCTGAGGGAAGTAGTCGGAAGCAAAGAAGAGTCTGTCTTCCCAGTCTGCGCCGAGCCACTTGATGTCCTCAAGCTGGGAATTGACGAATTCCACCTTTTCCTTCGTCGGGTTGGTGTCGTCGAAACGCATGTTAAACTTACCGCCGTACTTCTTTGCCAGACCGTAGTTTAAGAGAATACTCTTGGCGTGGCCGATATGAAGATAGCCGTTGGGTTCGGGAGGAAAACGGGTATGAACGGTGTCATATACACCTTCTGCCAGATCCTTGTCAATTTCGATTTCGATAAAGTTTCTGGAAACGACTTCCTTTTCCTCTGTATTTGCTTCACCTTCTGCGGAAGCGGTAACATTTACTTTGTTCTCATCCATGGATGTATCCTCGCATGCTTTATTTGTTTTCGATGATTTGCGGCCGGGGTACTTTACGGCTTTTGCCCGATGCGCCTGCATATTATATCATATTATCCCGTAAAAGAAAAGAAAAATGGGCTCGCCGTATGGCGGGCCCTGTGTATTTCGTCTGTTTCGATTATGCCTCGGCGGGAGTAAGACCTACGGTCTCTGCAACAGCTTCGCTTACTTCATCGGCTGCCTCGAGAATTTCTTCTCCGTCAACGAGGTTCTCGGCGTCGATTTCCATCTCTTCCTTACCCTTGCCGGTCACCTTGTTAATGGTTTCCTTGGCACCGCTCTCAACCTTTTTCCAGGTATCCTGAGCTTTTTCTTTGCCCTTCTGGATGGTATCGGTAGCTTTCTTCTTTGCACCGTCAACGTCTAATACCACGTAAGTACGCGTTTCGGCAGTTCCGTCGGGATTGATGACTTCTTCACTCTTTAAGAACTTGTCTTTGTTCTTGTATACGTAATAAACACCTGCACAGATTGCTGCGGTTCCGAGACCTGCCAAAAGTAATTTTGTTGTACTTTTCATAATCGACCTCCAAATATTCATTCGTCCTTAACGGGTATAAAATGCCCGACTTTTATTTTACCTCATTTGCCATGGAAATGGAAGTATAAAATCTAAACTAAGAAAGCAAAAAAGTGGGGAAAAGGCATTGAAAAGCGGAATGTTAGGTGCTATGATTGACATGACCGTCAAGGTCAACGAGGGGATACACTGAGGGAAAGCAATGAACGAGAAATTTTTTGATTTAAAGAAAGAGAAGCAGGACCGGATGATTAACGGCGCCATGAAGGTATTTGCCTTAAACGGTTACGCCAGGGCATCCACCGATGAAATGGTGAAGGAAGCCGGAGTCAGCAAGGGACTGTGGTTCCACTATTTTGACAATAAAATCGGTCTTTACACCTTTGTGGTGGATTATGCCGTGAAATACGTAATGATGGAACTTTCCGCCGGACTGTCCGCAGAGAATACGGACTTTTTCGACACCACCCTCGATATTGAGAAGGTGAAAATGCTCGTGCGCAGATCCTACCCTTATGTTCCGCTGTTTTTATCGAGTCTCGATCAGGAAACGTCACAGGAAGCCATCGATGCGGTCGGCGAGTATATCGAGATGTACCGCGAGAAGATCCGTACGGCGTATTCTTCCGTGGACCGCAGCGGTTTTGCACCGTATGTGGATGAGAGAATTTTCGATATGACGGTTTCCTTTACAATGAAGGGTATTCTTGAAGAGGAATATGCCAAGGAAGCTTTTGACGAAAGAAGCTATATGGGCCGTGTGAAAGTTTTCTTAAGCCAGATGAAGAAAATGAGCCAGGAAGCACCGGTGGAGGAAGCATAGGATACCGGGGACGAAAACATTGGACACAAAAGAAATACCTGAAAGCAACCTCTGCGGGGTTGCTTTTTTTATGAAGACATGATATGATATCCCCCGCAGGTGCACATATGTCCGTAATACGCGGACAATACTGCGATAAACACACTTTTGTATGCGCTGTGCGGACACCATAAGTCAAAGGCGGATATATGGCGGAGAGAAGTTCTTACTATGTAATTAAAGAAAAAGCCGTTCCCGAGGTCCTTTTAAAGGTGGTGGAAACCAAGTCCCTGCTTGAAACAGGCAAGGTTGCGACCGTCGCGGAAGCCGTGGAACGGACCGGAATTTCCAGGAGTTCATTTTACAAATACAAGGACGACATCTTTGTTTTTCATGACAGTTCGGAAGGAAAGACGCTGACCTTTACCTGTGAAATGGAGGACGAGCCCGGAATTCTTTCCATTCTGCTCGGGATTATCGCCGAGTACGGAGCGAACGTTCTGACCATCCACCAGTCGATTCCGATTAACAATATGGCGTCCCTTTCCATTTCCCTGCAGATTCTTCCCTCCACGAGGGATGTGGCCAAAATGGTAGAGGACATGGAATCTCTCTCGGGCGTGCATTCGATTAAAATTGTCGCAAGAGAGTAAAACGAAGAACACTTCGGTGATTTGACCGGAAAGAAATAACCAATAAGGAGTTTATCATGATTAATGTAGCAATTCTCGGATACGGTACCGTCGGCGGAGGCGTAGCGGATGTTTTATTTGAAAATGCAGCCACCATCGGTTCAAGAGTCGGAGAGGAACTGAATGTAAAATATATTCTGGATATCCGCGAATTCCCGGGGGACCGTTTTGAGGCAAAGATTACAAAAGATTTCAATGCCATCCTTGCGGATCCCGAAATAAAAGTTGTCTGCGAGACCATGGGAGGACTGAAGCCCGCGTACGATTTTACCAAAGCGCTTTTAGAGGCGGGAAAGAGCGTCTGCACGTCCAATAAGGAACTTGTTGCGGCACACGGACCGGAGTTGATTCAGATTGCCAAAGATCATAACTGCATGTATCTTTTCGAGGCAAGCGTCGGAGGCGGTATTCCCATCATCCGTCCGCTCTTAGACTGCCTGACCGCGGAAGAAATCGATGAGATTACGGGTATTTTAAACGGTACGACGAACTACATGTTAACGAGAATGGACAGGGAAGGCTGCGATTACGACGACGTTTTGAAGCAGGCTCAGGAAAAGGGCTATGCGGAGCGTAATCCGGAGGCAGACGTGGAAGGCTACGATGCCTGCCGTAAAATCGCCATCCTCGCTTCCTTAAAATACCAGAAGACCGTAAATTACGAACAGATTTACACGGAAGGAATCAGTAAAATCACCAAGGAAGACTTCGATTATGCGGGTCTTTTAAACCGCAGTATCAAGCTGCTCGGTATGTGTAAGGAAATCGGAGAGAAGAAGTATGCGATGGTTGCTCCCTTCCTTTTGGATGAGGAGAACCCGCTTTATGCCGTAAACGGTGTTTTCAACGGAATTCTCGTACACGGCAATATGGTGGACAACGTTATGTTCTACGGACGCGGTGCCGGCAAGCTTCCGACCGCAAGTGCCGTGGTAAGCGACGTGGTTGAGGCAGCAAAGAATCAGGGAGTGGCATCTTCCGTAATCTGGTCCGCCGAAAAACTGACGCTTAATTCCAAGGACGATCTGGAATTTAAGTATCTGGTCCGCATGAAAGGCAATCCGGCAGCATCCGGATTTGAGAAGATTTTTGAAGACGCAAAGGAACTGGATGCGGAGATAATCGCAGGAGAATATGCTTTTGTAACACCCGTTATGAAAGAGGGCGATTTCCTTGAAAAGTACGCATCTCTTCCGGATGCCATCAAGTTCATCCGTGTGAAGTAGGCGCACGGCGATTTTATCAGGATAATGAATGGGGAGAAATATAACTTTAGGAGGACGACATGTTAGTTGTTAAGAAGTTCGGCGGCACCTCCGTGGCAAACAAGGAACGTATTTACAATGTTGCCAGGAGAGTGATCGAAGATTACAAAAAGGGAAATGACGTGGTTGTAGTTCTTTCCGCCATGGGTAAAATGACAGACGAGCTCATTGCCATGGCAAGAGACATCAATCCCAATCCGTCGAGAAGAGAGCTGGATATGCTCATGACCACCGGCGAGCAGACTTCCGTGGCACTTATGAGCATGGCAATGGATGTACTCGGTGTTCCGTCCATTTCCTTAAATGCGTTTCAGGTACAGATGCACACCACATCCGCATACGGAAATGCAAGACTGAAAAGAATCGATACCGAGCGTATCATTCACGAACTGGAGCAGAAGAAGATTGTTATCATCACCGGTTTCCAGGGCGTAAACAAATACGATGATTACACCACCCTGGGACGCGGCGGTTCCGATACCACGGCCGTTGCCCTTGCCGCAGCGCTTCGCGCGGACATGTGTGAAATCTACACCGACGTGGACGGCGTATATACCGCAGATCCGAGAGTCGTAAAGAAGGCAAGAAAGCTTTCCGAGATTACGTACGACGAAATGCTGGATCTTGCAACCCTCGGTGCCGGAGTACTGCACAACCGCTCCGTGGAAATGGCAAAGAAGTACGGCGTACAGCTGGTGGTTCGTTCCTCTCTTACCAACGAAGAGGGAACTATTGTGAAGGAGGACGTAAAAGTGGAGAAAATGTTAGTAAGCGGCGTAGCCGTAGATAAGAGCGCAGAGAGAATTTCAATTGTAGGTCTTCAGGACAAGCCCGGTACCGCATTCCGTGTATTCGATGCCCTGGCAAAGGCTAACGTAAACGTGGATATGATTCTTCAGTCCGTAGGACGTGACAACACCAAGGACATTTCCTTTACCGTGGATGAGTCCTTCGGCGACGATGCATTAAAGGTACTTGAAGACAATAAGGCACGTCTCAATTACGAGCATATCGAGATTGAGAAGAATGTATGCAAGGTTTCCATCGTAGGTGCCGGCATGATGAGCAACCCCGGTGTTGCGGCAAAGATGTTCGAATGCCTCTACAACGAGCATATCAACATCAAGATGATTTCCACTTCCGAAATCCGTGTAACCGTTTTAATCGACGATAAGGACGGTGAGAAGGCAGCCAATGCCATTCATGATATTTTCGGCCTGGATGAAATGTAAAAGGATAAAGCGATAAGCTTAGACCTCCCGGAAAATATTCCGGGAGGTTTTTTTGCATTCTTTTCAAAAGGAGAGTATAATATTTCTTGTTAAAAACTACATCACGAGAGGGGGATACCCGTATGAAAATGAACAAATGCAAATGTTTAAAAGGTCACTGCAGCTGTAAGAAAAAAGGAAAAAGAAAGAAAATATGCCGTTGCAGATTCGTGAAAAAAATGATTACGATTGCGCTCGGATGTATTTGTATCCTGCTTCTCTTAAAGGCAGTGAAATTTATTTTGAAAAAAATCTAAGATTGGGGAAGTGAAATGTCAGTAAGCAAAGTTAAGACCATTACCTGTCCGAAATGCGGCGGTACCGGTGATTTTACCGTGTATAACAGCATCAATACGAAGGAAGATCCCGAACTTGCGGATAAGTTAAAGGACATGACATTGTTTGAATACAAATGCCCGCACTGCGGAGCATTGGTTTTCGTGGAATACGGCCTTTTGTATCACAATGTGGAAAAGGGCGTTATGATTTATTATGTGCGTAACGATGCGGATGCCGAGAAGGCAGTCGAACTTTTCCGCGGCAAGGAGAACACGGCGGCAGAGGAACTGAAGGGCAGATACATTTACCGTGTGGTTCGAAGCTACCGTCAGTTAAAGGAAAAAATCATGATTTTCGACGAAAACATGGACGACCGCGTGATGGAACTTGCGAAACTGCTTTATTTAACCAAGTTCCAGGTGGAATATCCCGCGCTGGTTCCGGAAATCAAAGAGTCCTATGTTTACGGCTCCGAAGGGGAATACCAGGTGGCATTCCGTACGAAGGAAGGAGAAGTTTCCACCGATTTCAACATGCAGGATTATGAGGACATGGACGGTAGATTCGAATATCTTTTAAAGCCCATTCGCAGAAGCGGTGACATCATCGTTGACCAGAACTGGGCAATGGACCTTGTACATTACAAGGAAGGCGAAGAGTAGGCGGAACGCTTTCGGTATTTTGGACTTGCGGATATAATGAAAACGAATAAGAAAAGCACGGTTTCGACCGTGCTTTTTTGATGCGAAATTTGAAAATGTCCGGCAGGAGAACGCATCAGTGCAGCAGAATAACTTATCAGTGCAGCAGAATAATCTGTCTTGCGATTTCAAGTTTCTCCGGGAACCAGTGCATGTAATTATAGTCACAGGGATACATTAAGAAAAAGGCCGTGATTCCCATGGCGGAAAGACAGAGAAGGCAGACGAGAAAGCCGTAACGATTGCGGCGTTCGTTTGAGAGGCACTCTAGGAAAAAGCCGATGGTAAGGAAGGACAGCGTCACCATCAGATAATAGATGTCCATGCGGTAGCGCTCCGCGCTTCCGTCGCCGGGAGCCCATCCCATCTGCATGAAGGTGGTGAAAAGCGGACCGATAAAAAGCATTACCATGAAGAGATTTAAATGATGGATTTTCGCACGCTTCCGGATCCGCGGTAAAAAGATGCCGAATACCGCAAGCAGTACAGGGTAGTTTACAAAAGCACTCTGGTAATAGATGTAAGGGAAGACACCGCGGATTCCGGTGAATCCGATAAAGTTTGTAAAGATTCCGTTTACGATACGAACTTCGCTGAAGTTCGCAAGGGAAGTGCCGTAGTCGCTCTGGTCAAAGCCGGTCAGCTGGTAGGACTGGCCGAACTCGAAAGGACTTTCGAACCGTGCGTAGTTATAAATCATCAAAAGAGCAAGGATTATGACATAGGGAAGGGCCACGATGCAGACTCTTCCGAAGAGCCCTGCCCCGTTCGTTTTCTTTCCCTCCTCTTTGTTCCTGCGGATTTCACTTGCAATGAATTCGATACAGAAGGGAATCAGGAGAATGTTTCCAAGAGCCGCCGTCGGTCTGCATCCGAATGCGAGGGCTCCGAAAAAGGAACCGAGGACACAGAGAAGAACACGGCGCCATTTGTATTTTACGGGATCGGTTAAAAAGACGCCCGTAAAGAAGAAATAGATGCTCCAGATCATCATGCAGCTTGCCGATGAAGTTGCGGTGCAGTAGAGAGCCGGAATGGCGATACTGCAGCTTGCGGCGATGACGGACATGGCACAGCAGAGGCAAAGATAGGTTACGATGGACATCTTTTTAAAATAGCGTCGTCCGATCTGATAAAAAAGAAGGAAGATGCCCAGAATTGCAAAGGCCGTAAAAACCTGCGTCGCATGGTATGTGGTCAGATCGTGTCCCGTAACGGCAAGGTAGGGCAGAAAGAGAATCAGTACGGGAACAACGCCGAAATACATGTAATAGGTGCCCTTATAGTAGGCATTGTCGGAATGAACGGCGACACCCAGCTCGCTGCGTTCTGCGGGATCGTACGGATTGTTCATCGTGGCAAGACGCGGATCGATGTCGTTATATTCCATATAGATATGGCCGTGCAGGAAAGAGCGAGCCAGAATTTCATACTGGTTGCGGTGCTGCGGGTATTCTCCGTTGTAAGCGGGAGCAAGCCCCATCGGAAGGACGGAGGCAAGAATCAGAATCAGGCAGGTTACCATCGTGACGACGGCCTGCGGAGTGATACGGATTTTTTTTGTTCCTTCGGGAACGCTGTTTGCACCGGACAATCCGGGAAAAGCGGGAATGGAATGAAGAGGAGAAGCCGGTCTGATAAAATAGAGCAGGCAGAGAACCAGTCCCCAGAGAATGCAGCCCAGCGATTTTAAAGGGCTTCCTTTAATAACAAATCCAAGGACTCCGAGAGCCAGAAGGCTTTCCAGTCCGAGAAAAATTACGGTGACGACGGTATCTGCTTTGATGCTTTTACTCTTCATGACGCTGAATTATCCTTTCGGATGTCATTATATCATAAAATCTTCGAATTTAGCGTAACAATAACTTTCGTTATTGTATCACAGATACCGCATATCTTCCACTCAGTCTATATAGACTCCGTTCCAGTAGTACTCTTCATAAATTTCGCCGGTATACGGGCTTACTTTTAAGTGGCTGTATTCATTGACGGTAAAAAAGTAATAGTAGTCGAAAGACTGTGTCGGGGCAATCAGACCGTATTTTAAAACATAGGTGCCTTTTAAGGGTTCCGACTCGGAAAGGGTCATTTCCCGCTTATGGGCATTGCAGTGCTCAAGGACAATATCATAGATATCGTCTACGGAGGCAATATTCTGCGATTCCGGGGGCTGGATTCCGGAAATAAACGGTTTCGAGCCGCTCGCAGTGACGGTGATTCTGCCGTCATTGACAATGACTTCTTCAAAGGTGTCGTCGATAACGGCACCGTTAAGCATCTGATAGAATCCGAATCGATAATCGTAGCCGAGTGTTCCGTCGCTTCTGTTCATCATGGTAAGACAGACGTCATCCGTTAACTGCCTGTCGATTTTCGGTAAGACATCAAGGACTGCGTTCTTTTCCTCTTTATCAAGATAGCAGCGCTCAAAGAAATCCTCTTCGTACAGAATATGCTTACCGACCTTTTTCAGTTTCTGTGCCGAGAGTCTGTCCGGCGTGACGGTTGCAACGATCGTCTTTCCCGTCCGCTTTGCGGAACTTAGTACGGGGAAGGGCAGTACATTGCGGACTCTTGTCAAGAAAACCGCGAAAAACACGAAAACCGCAAGAAGTGCGGTAAGCAGGCATCCTGCGATGATGAATACTGGAATGAGGACTTTTTTGTTTTTCATTTAAGGCTCCTTTGCAGCGGATTTTTACGGATTATGCAGCGGCTTCATGCCGTAATTTATGTCTCTGTAACATATAACGTAAACAGAAAGATAATTTTATGGGAAATTCCCCCGCTTTTTTTGATATAATGGACCATGGGGACGGGGTTAGTGGTCCATTTTTGGAAAAGATTCGGAATTTTATAAAATCGAAGGAGAGAAAAGGTCGCTGTACGCACCGGGTAAAAGAAAGATGCAGGCAGTAATTTTTGATATGGACGGAGTCATTTTCGATTCCGAAAAAGTGATTTGTGAATTATGGATTGAGTATGCAAAAGAAGTCGGATTAAAGGGCGTGGACACCTTGATTTACCGATGCATTGGGATTACGGACGTTGCCACAATGGGACTGTTTAAGGAACAGTTCGGAGAAGATTTTGACTACAGAAAGCATAAACAGGTGATTTCCGAAAGATTTCACGCCAAATATGACGGCGGAAAGCTCCCGACAAAGCCCGGGATTCGCGAGCTTCTGGGATTTTTAAAAGAGCATGGCGTGGTAACGGCTTTAGCCTCCTCCACGAGAAAGCCCGTGGTGGAAGCGGAACTTGGGGATGCAGGTCTTTTGGATTATTTTAATCTGGTAATCGGCGGAGACATGGTCAGCAGGTCTAAACCCGATCCGGAGATTTTTCTTCTGGCGGCAGGCGAACTAAAAAAAGCCGGGCTGGTTTCGGATAAGTTCGATAACGATAAAAAGAATTATTTTGTAATTGAAGACTCCTTTAACGGAATCCGCGCGGCACACGCGGCGGGCATGTCACCGATTATGGTGCCCGATTTACTGATGCCGGATGATGAGATTAAGGGACTTTGCCATAGGAAATTCGATTCGCTTTTTGACGTGAAGGCGTATTTTGAAGAGATTTTCTGACGGAATTTAAAGAGATATTCCGACAGAATTTTAAAGAGATATTCTGACGGTATTTTAAAGAGTTATCGGAAGATGACCCCAAAAGATAAAATAAATAGTATATAATTGTGAGCGTGGAAAAAAACGGTTAGAAAAATCGGTTAGAAAATAAAAATCAAGGGATTACGAAATTCGCGATCCCTTGATTATTTTAAGTCGGAGTGACAAGATTCGAACTTGCGACCTCTGCCTCCCTAAGGCAGCGCTCTAGCCAAACTGAGCCACACCCCGAGTCGTTATGAAGAGCAGGTATTTTTGGCCTGCGCAGGTTATTATATAAGTAAAAGACATCATTTGTCAAGAGTATTTTCCTGTGTTAAAATTTGTACGTGTAAAATCATTCGCGTATCCGTAAAGATACATCCTAACATTCTGTTTAAATGGGGGGAATTAAAATGCCACGAGTATCAAAAAAAGAAAACAAATCCGTTTACCAGATCCTGCGGGAGGAAAGAGGATTAAGCCGCGAGAAGGCAAGCGAAATGCTTGAATTCATCACCCCGGAGCGTTTAGAGCGTATCGAAAACAATAAATTCGATGCCCGCCCGGATGAAATAATGGTAATGGCAAAGAAGTATAACGCACCGGAACTTTGCAATTATTACTGCTCCAAAGAATGTGCCATCGGCCACCATTACGTTCCCGAAGTGCAGGTAAAGGATCTGTCGCAAATCGTTTTGGAGATGCTTGCTTCCTTAACGGCTGCACAAAAATGCAGGGACCGGCTGATTGAGATTACTGCGGACGGGTCCATCGAGGAAGATGAAATGACCGATTTTAAGAGCATTCAGGAAGAACTTGAACGGATTTCCCAGACTGTGGAAGAGCTGCAGCTTTGGGTAGAGAAGCAGATTAACGCAAGAGAGTAAGCGCGGGAGTCTGTTCTGCAATTTCTGCAATTAGTGCAAAATAAAAAGCTTCCATTAACACAGATTGCTGTTTTATTATGGAAGGGAAGCAGGTAGAATATTTTTCAACAAGAAAAGGATTCGTCAGACGAATCAGGGCATGACAGAATGGAGGAAAGAATATGCCGTTTCAAATTTTAGCAGGTATTTTGTTTATAGTTATCGTGTTGGTGATTTTCTTCTTTATCGGTTACGTAAAGGCGCCCCCCGACATGGCGTACATCATTTCCGGTTTGAGAAGAAAAGCCAGATTTGCAATCGGTAAAGCAACCATCCGGGTTCCTTTCTTTGAAAGACTGGATAAGCTGAATTTAAGGCTGATCCCGATTGACGTAAAAACATCCAATGCGGTACCGACCGCGGATTACATTAACATCAACGTGGATGCGACCGTTAACGTAAAGATTAGTTCCGAACCGGACAAACTGCATCTTGCGGCGGAGAACTTCTTAAACCGTCCTACCGAATATATCGCAAGCGTCGCACGGGAAGTGCTGGAAGGTAACGTTCGTGAAATCGTAGGTAAAATGAAACTCGAGGAAATGGTTTCCGACCGTCAGAAATTTGCCAATCTCGTAAAAGAGAACGCGGAACCGGACCTTGCAGCCATGGGACTTGATATCATCTCCTTCAACGTTCAGAATTTCGTGGACGGAAATGAAGTAATCGAGAACCTCGGTATCGATAACATCGTAAAGATTAAAAAGGCAGCAGCCATTGCGAGAGCCGAAAGCGAAAGAGACATTAAAGTCGCTCAGGCAAATGCCGACAAAGAGTCCAACGATGCAAACGTTGCCGCTCAGACCGAGATTGCAAAGAAACAGAACGAACTGGCAATCAAGAAATCCGAGTTGCAGATGGATGCGGATACCAAGAAGGCTATGGCGGATGCCGCTTACGAAATCCAGAAAGAGGAACAGCGTAAAACAATCGAAATTACCACGGCCAATGCGGACATCGCCCGTCAGGAACGTGAAATTGAGTTAAAGCAGAAAGAGGTTTCCGTAAAGGAACAGGCTCTGGAAGCAGAGGTTAAGAAACAGGCAGAGGCCGACAAATATGCTGCTCAGCA
The DNA here is from genome assembly GCA_002494135.1 of Lachnospiraceae bacterium UBA7027. GTDB lineage: Bacteria > Bacillota > Clostridia > Lachnospirales > Lachnospiraceae > UBA3766. The sequence continues at coordinate 40,720 of DLBG01000035.1, read as the reverse complement.
GAAAGCCGACGCTAACCTGTATCAGCGTCAGAAAGATGCGGAAGCAAAACAGTTCGAAGCGACCCGTCAGGCAGAGGCCAGAAAGGCTCAGGCCGAAGCGGAACGTTACGCCAAGGAACAGGAAGCTGCCGGTATCCGTGCCGTAGGTGAAGCCGAGGCAGCGGCAATCGCAGCCAAAGGTCTTGCGGAAGCGGAAGCCATGGAGAAGAAGGCCGAAGCATATGCGAAGTACAACAAGGCAGCCGTTGCGGAAATGATGATTAAGGTTCTTCCCGATATCGCAGCGAAAGTTGCGGAGCCTTTAGGACAGATCGACAAGATTACCATCATCGGCGGCAGCGAAGGATCAGGCAACGGTGTGGAGCAGGTGGCCGGAAATGTACCGGTTGTTATGGCGAAGGTTTTTGAAAGCATGAAAGAAGCCACCGGCATCGATCTTGCGAACATCATCAATGCTGAGTCCTATGATGCCAAGGTAAATCGCAATATCAATTTATCCGGACTGGAAGATGTAAATCTGGTTGTACAGAATCCGGAAGGAAATACGAAAGTTTCCGCTGCAACCGTGCAGGAGTAACATACAGCCCGTAAGGTACGCAGAAACAACAATACCCTCCGAAAAACGGGGATGAAGCAGACAATACCGTGTAAAAGGGATTCCATACTTAGGGAGGACGCTCCTTCGGGAGCGTTCTTCCCGTGAAAGGATAAAATATGAGAAAAAGACCTGAAATTGCCATCTTCATATTGATCGGTGCAATTGTAGGCCTCCTTATTATCGGTAAGATTTCACATACCCGCGTGATTTCCGCAACACTTACGAGCGATGAGCAGATTTTAAATGCTGTCGTGCAGGCTGCCGTTGACGGAAAACGCGTTGTGAAGTTTGAAAGCACGGTTTGTCCTTCGGAATCCACGCTGGATCATGTTTTTTCCGAAGTTTTAAAGAAGAATCCGTACGTCGGCGCGGAACTGCATCATTATGAGTACCGCTACAGCGTTTCCGGCTCGCACTACAAGACCAGGCTCAAATTCAGCAAACCGTCCAAAATCGCAGCTTTCTTTACGCGCCTTCGCGTAAAATCCATTGCCAAAAATCTAAATAATAAACTGGATAGTGATTACGACAAGGTAAAGGCTGTCCATGATTATCTGATTCAGATTAACAAGTATTCGTATATCAACGGGGGTGCGTTCAACTGTCTGTATCTGCGGTCCTCTGCCTGCAACGGATATGCCTCGTCGTTCTTTCTGATTATGCAGGAACTCGGCATTCCCTGTACCTGTGAGTTCGGCAGCAATCACGAATGGAACAGCGTCTGTGTGGACGGAGTCTGGTACAACATCGACGTAACCTGGGACGATCAGAACCACGCCGTGGTATATGACTATTTCTTAAAATGCAACAACGACTGGGCGGGCCATCATCACGGCAGCTCCGATGCCGTACAATCCCTGCCGGTTACCGGAAAGGGTGCTTACGAGAATTTCCGTCTGATCCCGAGTTACCGGACCTTTGCCAACATCGGCGGAATCGCCGGAGCGGTTGCCCTGTTCTTCCTTTTCAGGCTTATTCGCAAGATAGCGGCCAAGGCGGAACTACATAAAATCGAAGCGCAGCTTGACCGTGAGGAACAGGCCAGACGTCTCTTTGAAGAGGAACTGGAACGCAAACGGCAGGCATTCGCGCAGGAGGATCACAACCTGTATTGATTTTTCGTACGCGCGCCGTACTTTACGACAGCGAAGACACGGCGGCAGGCACGCGACAAATAACCCCGCAGCGTGACACACAGCCGCAATATATGGGGATACCACATAAAATTTGCATAATATCTTGTACTTGTGTTATAATTACATTTTGGGGAATATGAATCTTCGGATTCGTTTTATTACGTGGTCGAATGACGACGATAACCGGAGGAAGAGTTGGCGGTAAGCAGTAGAAAAAGAAAAAAGAAAAAATCACCCGTTAAGAACATTCTTACATGGGTTTTACGCGTGGTAATTGTTTTGGCGGTTACCATTGTCATCGTTGCCGGAACCGTAGGCATCATGCTTCGTAAAATGGTTAAAAACGATTCCACGAAGAGTCTTCTCATCACAACCCTTATGGAGAGCGGACAGTTAAAGTTTGTTGCCCATATGCTGGTTTCCGATGAAGAAATCAACGAGATTGTCAATGCAAATGCCATGAAGAAGATGGAAGTGCAGCAGAATACTTCCTTAATCACAGTGGAGACATCCGAAACGCCCGAGGAAGGGGATACCGAAGTCTTTGACGAAAACGGAATCCGCTTAGAGGAGATTTCCGGACGTTCTTTCTTTGCGAAGATGCTGATTATCAAGGATCCTTCGCAGGTAGCCGTAGGCAGTACCTATCCCTGGGGCAAGTACGGAAAAGAATTGAACGAACTTGTGGAAGGTGCGGGCGGTGTTGCCGGAGTAAACGGCGGCCTGTATGTTTCCACGGGTAATGCTGGCGGTACTCCCATGGGGGTGGTTGTTCAGGACGGTAAAATCACCTACAACAATCCCGGAGGCCTGGCCGGCCTTTACGTCATCGGCATGAACAACGAAAATATCCTGATTGTCGAGGAAATCACCGGCATGAGCGCCGGAGCATTTGAAAACTACGTGGCGGAAAAAGGAATCCGTGATGCGGTTGCCTTCCAGGATGAAGCATCCGATTCCAACAACCACTTTGTACCTCTGATTATCAACGGAGAACCCAGACAGCTTGGTGGACAGGGCAGCGGTGCCAATCCGAGAACCGTAATCGGTCAGCGTGCGGACGGAGCCATTCTGCTTCTCGTAACCGACGGCCGCGGAACCGCGGGACATCTCGGAGCAACCGCATCCGACTTAATTGCCATCATGCAGGAATACGGCGCAGTCAATGCCGCAAACCTTGACGGCGGAAGTTCCTCCACCATGGTATACAACGGAAACTGGGAAATGACTTCCGTTACCTTCTATTATCAGAACTCTTCCTGGAAGCTGCCTACCGCTTTCGTGGTAAGACCGAAAGGAGGGAACTAAGTCATGAGCGAATACAGAAGACCCTCAAATTCAAGCAGATCGGGTTCGGGCCGTCCTTCGGGCAGCAGACCTTCAGGCAGCAGATCCGCCACAGGTACGCAGCGCAGATCAGACGGTTCGACACAGCACAGATCTTCCGGTGCACCGCAAAGAAGCAGAAGCGCTTCTTCACAGGGCAGACCGGCCGGTACAAGGAGTGTTTCTTCTCACAGAAGCAGTTCGGAACGTGATTACAGAAATTCCGGAAACGCATCCGCAAGAAGCTCATCTTCAAGAAGCGCATCTTCAGGGAGTGCTTCCGCAAGAGGCAGAAAGAAGAAATTCAGGATTCGTTCCAGATTCTTTTATCTGTGCTTTTTACTTGTATATACCGTGATCCTGCTGATTGTCAGCGCGATCTTTCTCGGATACGTAAACCGTTCCCTGAAGAAATACGAGAAATCCCAGTCAACTTTTGCGATGGAAGAGTATTTTAACGGTTTTAAGGAGAGCCTCGGACGGGGCGAACTCCCCGAAGGTTTCGTTTCGGAGAGTGCTTCGCAGTTTGAATCCGCAGATGTAAAATTAAACAACCTTCTTTCCGTGACAAACGGAAGAACCCTTGCATACGAAAAGGATGCCAACAGTTATAACACCGAGGAACCGGTTTATGACATCACGGCAGACGGCGAAACGGTGGCGGAAGTTACCTTAACGGCCGTCAATCCGCAGGTCATCCTGGGAATTCTTACCATTATGGACTGGGAGGTAAAATCCGCAGAACTTGAGAAAACGGGCGATACGCAGGATTACATTATCAACGCTCCCTCCGGATACAAGGTAATGGTCAACGGTGTGGAAGTATCCGACAACTATCTGACCGGCAATAATGCGAACTTAAAGCTTTTTGCAAACGCTTCCGATTATGTAACCATCCCGCAGATGGTTGAGTATAAAATCCCCGCTCTTTCGGCGCAGCCGACGGTAACCGTAACGGATGAAGCCGGAACAGAACACGGATGTACGTTAAGCGGCAATACCTTCACGGCGGCATTCGGAACCGAAAGCGAAATGCCTTCCGATCTTTCTGCGGAGGCTTTGAATATTGCAGAGACCTGGAGCCTGTTTATGACCGCCGATTTGGGAGGCGCAAAATACGGACTCGACAAGGTACGTCAGTATCTGATTCCGGATTCCTTCTATGACGGCCTTGCAAAAGGCTGGGCGGGCGGAATCGATATTACCTTTACTTCCGCACATACCCTGCAGAATCCGGCATTCAAGAACGTGGAAATCGGAGAATACATCCGCTATACGGACGACTGCTTCTCCTGCCACATCCGGTTCGACAAGCCCATGCATCTGACACGTACGGGCGAAGACATTGTGGATTCCACTTCGAGCACCTACCTCTTTGTAAAATACAACGGTCAGTGGTGTCTTGTGGATATGGTGGCCGATACGGAGAATTAATTTTAAGAAGCTTTGGATAAACGATGAGGAAAAGAGGCGACGATGTCGTCTCTTTTTTTGTAGACGAAAAGGAAATTCACAATTACGATGACGGAGCAGCTTACCCAGATGATGGGCTCGGAAACGATGATGCCCATGTAGGAAATCCGGGGTACCAAAAGAAAGGCGATGGAGATTTTACCGATCATCTCGACCGCACTTGCAATCAAAGGGGCAACCTTGTGGCCGAGAGCCTGCAGGGTACTGCGCAGAAGCACCAGGGCCACAAGGAAGAAGTAGAAGGGCAGATTCAGTTTCAGATACAAAGCGCCGTTTGATAAAACCACCGGATTCTCGCTTCCGCTTACGATTTTGACGAAATAATCGCCGAAGAGGAAGGTGGCCGCAATGGCAAGCAGGGAGACACCGAAGCTTAAGGCAAAGGCGGTAAAGATGCCTTTCTTAATCCGGTCGAATCTTCCAGCACCGAAATTCTGGCTGCAGAACGTGGCGCAGGCCGTGCTTAATGGGGCGAACATAACCATCATGGTTTCATCGATTTTACGTGCCGTGGTATGGGCGGCAACGATATCGGAGCCTAAGGAATTTACCGCAAACTGCAGGGAAACGGATCCGATGGAGACGATGGAAAACATCATGGCCATGGAAAGTGCATTCTGGAAAAGATCCATGGAAAGAGCACGGTCCGATACAAAATGTTCGCGGGAAGGCAGAATGGCTTTGCATTTTCTGATTAAGTAAATTCCGGTCAGAACGCAGGAGAGAACCTGCGCAAGCACGGTTGCGAGAGCCGCTCCGGCAACACCGAAATCAAAGACACAGACGAATAACCAGTCCATGCCGATGTTGGAAACGGCGCCGATGATTAAGAAAAGAAGAGGAGCCAGAGAATTGCCCACGGCTCTTAAAATTCCCGAAAGGACATTGTAAAGCACGGTTACGGATACCGCAAAAAGAACCACGGAGATGTAACGGTAGGACAGTTCCACGTCGGGAGTGTGCAAAAGAATCAGTAAAGGCTTCGTTGCAAACAAGGCCAAAGCGGTTAAAAGAAGTGCCAGCCCTACGGTCTGCTTTAAGGTATGGGCGATTGCACGTTTTAATCCTTCCGTATCCCTTGCTCCGAAATATCTCGCGATGACGATGGAGAAACCGTTGGCGGAACCGTGCGCCAGGCTTAAAAACAGGCCGTACATTGCACTGGTTGCCCCGACGGCGGAAAGGGAGTGGTCTCCCAGGCGGTTACCCACGATGGCAATGTCCATCAGGTTATAGAACTGCTGGAAAAGATTTCCGAGAATGATGGGAAGCGCGAAGAGGATGAGTGCCTTTAAGGGGCTTCCTTTTGTCATATCGTTTGCGTGTTTCATAATTGATTTAACCTTCTTTCAAATCCGAAAAAGAGTATAGTAAAATCCCCGATTTCGGAATATAATTAAGATGTCTGAAAATAGAACAAATCTATCTCACCCGGTTTGGGGAAAGGATGTTTATGAGACCGATTTTTGAATACGACGACGTTTTAAACCGACCTGTGGAGGCATTTTATTTCGATACGAGAAAGTATCCGCTTCCCGTGGAATCGCATTTTCACTATTTTATCGAAGTTCTGTACATGACGGAGGGTGAAATTGAGGTAACGTGTAACGAGAAAACCTATTTTTTAAAGCCCGGCGATTTTATCTTCATGCCGCCTTTAGCCATGCATTCCATATATCGTAAATCCAAAGAAGACTGCCGCTATGCGGTTTTAAAATTCAGCGCCGACCGGATTCGTCTGCACGGAGACTACCTGCCGCGAATCGGAACCATCTACCAGAATCCGGCCTTGAGCAGACATCTGCCCATCTGCTTTTCAAAAGACAGCATTCCGGGTTTTGACCCCGATCTTTTCACGAAAAAGTGTATTGAAGAGGTGGCGGAACGCAAATACGGGTATGATTCGATTCTTTATGCGGAAATCTCGGAATTTTTGGTTGAACTTCTCCGTTACTGGCACGAAAACGGTTATGACAGCGAATTAAAGCCGTTTGACAATACCGGCGAGTACTCCGTTCACAGTATCATTCTCTATATCAGTGAGCACATCGGAGAGAATTTAAGCGTCAACGAGCTGGCACAGATGTGCCACATGAGTTATTCTTATTTTGCCAAGACCTTCCATAAGCTTTACGGTCAGAGCTGTAAGGAATACATGGAATTTCTGCGGCTTACCAAAGCGGAGAAACTCCTGCTTTTTACGGATTACGATTTGAATTACATTTCGGAGGAAACCGGGTTTGCGGACTGCAGCCACTTCATCCGTGTGTTTAAGAAGAAATACGAAATGACACCGAAACAGTTCAGAAAGGTAAATCGTTAGGAATGCAGTTCAGTTCACGTGCCAAAAGAATCGTCTGGATTGTGGGAAGCATTGCCGTTATGCTGCTTGCCGTGCTTCTTTGCGTGTTTTTAAAATACGGGAAAAAGAAAACAGAAGAGCCGCTTGATTTTAACATGCTAGCTTTAAAAGAGATTCAGCTCAAACCGTTTGACGATACGGACCCGGTGCTGGACAGTAAGCGGATGGAAGAGTTTGATTTTACGGTGCTTGAAATCTGGTATCCCCAGTCGGCGGACTGCGTTCGTTACATGAGCGAAATGAATATGTTCGCGGAAGAATGCCTGCACAGGGACGACGAGATGTACGCAAACGTTGTGGGTGTCTGCATAAAGTGCAGCGACAAGTCGGGGAAAACGGATGAGGCGGCCGTGAAAAAGGCCGCGGAGATTGCACGCGGTGAGGATGTATTGTATCATCAGTATGTGGCGGATGCGGCGACCGAAAAGGAACTTGAGAAGCTTACGTCAAAGATTTATCCGACGGTGATTTTCTTAAACCGCAGGGGCGAGATTATCCGGATTGTCAGCGGCAAAAACGGCAAAGAACTTTGTGACTGCCTGGATGAATTAATCGATCTGACAATGAAAGAGAAAAAAGCGAAAGAAAAAGAAGAACGAAAGAAGGAGTAGAAATGCCTGTATTTGATTTTAAGAATGAACCGGTGGATAAAAAGGATGCGGTATGTACCTATACGGCGTTTGATTCGCACAACGAAACCCCGGATGCAGATCATCCGTTAATGGTTCTCGATCATTCCGCCAGGGAGTGGAAGCATCATTCGACCGGATTCTTCACCAATCCGAATAAAAGGACAAGCTTTGAATTCGAAGAGGAGGGAGGCACCGTCAGTGCGGATATTCTGAGCATTGATTCGAGATTCGTTCATCTTCTGAAGTGGCTTGGCGAAAACCGCATCAAAGTGCGTTTATCCGGCCGGAATACCATAGAGGGTTATGCGGTGTATAAAATCCGCGAACAGGCCTTCGGTGGCGGCACTAAACTGTCTTCGGAGGACGGTTTTTTACAGTTCATGATTGAAAGACTTCTGCAGAGCAATCCCCCCGTACATCGGGACGATGAAGAGGACGAGACGGAGGAAAACGGCGATGACATGCGCATTACCAGTATCCAGAGCATCACGGACTTCTTAACCTGTGCGGGTGATACACTGCCCGAAAACATCGGTCTCTGGGCCAGAAGAAATCTGGCGGTGGCGCGTTCCCACGAGGTTTCGCCCGAAGAGAGACGTCATGCGCAGAGAGCACTTTCCACGATGTTAAATATCCAGTGGAAGAGCAACTATTTCGAAGCCATCGACCCCATCGAGGCCAGAAGAATTCTGGATGAAGAACTTTACGGAATGGAAAGCGTAAAGCAGAGAATCATAGAGACGGTAATCCAGATTAACCGTACACATACCCTGCCGGCTTACGGACTTTTGATTGCGGGCCCTGCGGGAACCGGTAAGTCACAGGTGGCTTATGCGGTGGCAAGAATTTTAAAACTTCCCTGGACGACGCTGGATATGAGTTCCATCAACGATCCCGAGCAGCTGACCGGCTCGTCGAGGGTTTATGCAAATGCAAAACCCGGTGTGATTATGGAGGCATTTGCCAATTCCGGACAGTCCAATCTGGTTTTCATCATCAACGAGTTAGACAAGGCAAATGCGGGCAAGGGAAACGGAAATCCCGCGGATGTGCTTTTAACGCTTCTTGATAACCTTGGTTTTACCGATAACTACATGGAGTGCATGGTGCCGACGTTCGGTGTTTATCCGATTGCGACGGCAAACGACAAGAGCCTGATCAGTGCGCCGTTAATGTCCCGTTTTGCGGTCATCGATCTGCCGGATTATTCCCCGGAAGAGAAACAGATTATTTTCTCGAGATTCGCCCTGCCGAAGATTTTAAAGCGCATGAGCATGAAGGAAGAGGAGTGCATGGTGACAGAGGACGGCGTGAAAACCGTTGTGGAACTGTATTCCGACACCACGGGAATCCGTGATTTGGAGCAGGCGGCGGAACATATAGCGGCCAATGCGCTTTACCGGATTGAGGTCGAAGGCGTGCAGAAAGTGGTATTTGACGCGGATGCGGTGAAGAAATTGCTGAAAGGATGAAAGAAACGGCCTTGTCGATTGACGATTCACCGGAATTTTTGATAAAATATTAGGTGCGATTTATGCAATACAATAAGAATTTCTTCTTAAAAATCGTGTAAAAGGTGGGGAGTACGAATGGACAACAATTTTAATGATGTAAATCATACGCCGAATACGAATCCTGCGGGACATGTGGGAGCAAAACCCGTCGGAGCAAAACCGATGGGAGCAAAGCCCGCGGGAGCAAAACCCGTCGGAGCAAGACCTGCGATGCCGCAGGGAGCAAGACCCGTTCCCGCACAGGGAGCAAAACCTGTCGGAACAAAGCCTGTCGGGGCACCGGCCAGACCGGTGACACCGGCGCCTTCGCAACCTGCCGCAGAGGTACCGGCAGGGCAGCAGGTGCAGGCACCCGCAGCGCATACACCCGCGCAGCAACCGGTACAGGCACCCGCAGCACATACACCCGCACAGCAACCGGCGGAACCGTTCCGTCCGCAGGTCGCGGAACCGGTTTCGGCACAGTCCGCAATGACGGCTGCATCAACTCCGGTAAATCAGACAGCGTCTGCCGCACCGACCCAGGCAAGCAGACCGGTAACTTCCCAGACAGGGAAAATGCCGACACTTCCCAGGGATGCGAAGAAACCGCAGGAACCCGTGAATGCTTATCATGCGGCACAGACTTCGGTAAAGGCTGAGGAAGCCGAAGAAGAATTCATTCCGATTTCGGCGCCCCTGCCCCAGAGAAAAACGAATTTTATTCCGATTATCATCGCGGTTGCGGCCGTACTGCTTGTGGCGGGATTAATCGGTTTTATCGCAATCCGCAAAAACCAGACCGCTGCGGCGCTGACAAGCCAGCTTGCGAGTGCGGATAAACTCAAAGCTTCCGGAGAATATGACAAAGCACTGAAGGCTTATGACAAAGCCATTGACATGAAGAAAAACTGCCCCGAGGCTTATCTCGGACTGGGCGATGTATATCTCGCCATGGTTTCCGAAGCCGAGGCGGAAGGGGATTTTGCCAAGTGTAAGGAGTATCTCGATACCGCAAAGAACAAGATGAACCGCGGAGCCCGCGAAGCCGGAACGGATGCGGTAAAGGAAAAGCGAGACAAGGTTTTATCCGAAATCGAGCGAATCGGGAACTTAGAGAAGCAGCTTGCCGAGGAAGAAGAGGCAAAGCAGAAAGCCGAAGAAGAAAAGAAAAAGAAAGAGGAAGAAGAAAAAGCCAGAAAAGCGGAAGAAGAGAAGAAGCGCATAGAAGAGGAAGAACGTAAGAAGGCCGAAGAGGAAGAAAGGCAGAAGGAAGAGGAAGAAAAGAAAAAGGCCGAAGAAGAACAGAAAAAACAGGCGGAAGAGAAAAAGGCGGAAGAACAGCCCAAAGACCAGCCTGCCGGCGGAATTGATTATTACGGTGTGGACAGCGTAAACTGCGGTGGCATCGGCGGCACGAAGTCCGTGGCTTATCAGGTAAGCAACGGAGGCAGGCATGTAGCCTTCACCGTGGACATGAACGAGGTGGTTAAGGCAATCGACAAGGTGAAATCGAAGGGCGGACGTATTTCCGGCAAACCCGAATATGTGGAACTTGTCAAAGTTTCTTTCTCGGACGGAGTGCTGGAATATACCATGATTTACCGTTATGTGCCCTCTTATCCGGGCAAACCGAAGGCAGACAGTGTCGATCAGAGTGAATTCAAGACACAGTCTTACCTGACCGTTAACGGCAACTGGTTATGTACGCTGGATCCGTACTTTGACGGAAATACCATTAACTGGTCCTTTGATATGCCGGAAGAATATGTGTTCAACGATAATATTCATATCGTGAACTGCTATGGCGTAAAAACAATCGCAAAGTAAGAGAATACAAATGACCGACCCGGCCGGAAGGCCGGGTTGTTTTTGACGGGGCGACAAGGATGCCCGATACGATAAAAGGAGATTTACGGTTATGGACGGAAACGAGAATACAAAGAATTCCGCGACGCAGACGACAGAAGTGGCGGGAAATACATCCGCAGAATATACAGAAGTTGTCAAAAAGAAGAAAAAGTGGCTGATTCCGGTAATAATCGGCGCCATAGTGGCACTGATTGTGGCGATTTTCGCGGCGGTAATTATCGTTGCCGTTGTTTCCGTAACCGCACCGAAAATGAGACTGAAAAAACAGCTGGACGTCGGGGAAAAGTATCTGACGGACATGGATTACGACAATGCAATCCTTGCCTACCGGACGGCAATTGAAATGAATCCGAAGGCGGAAGAAGGATACTTAGGTCTTGCCGGCGTATATGATACAATGGCAGGAAACTCCGAATCACAGGACGATCCCGAACAGGCACTGGAATATTTGGAGAAAGCAGTCGACGTATTAAGAGAAGGCGAGGATAAGACCGGTTCCGGAAACATCCGGCAGGAGTGCGAACGGCTTGAAAACAGGAAGGAAGAACTGGAGGTATCCGTCCGCGAGCAGGTATTTTATAAAGAATGCTATGATTATCTGATTGCATATAAGCAGGAACTCAATTTTTCGTACACCCAATTCGGAATAGACAGGGAACCGGCGAAAAACATTTCTTTCTGTGATCTGGACGGGGATAAAATCCCCGAGATGGTTTATGCCAAGCAAAGTGTTTTCTATGGGAATGGCTACAATTATGAGTATTACACGCTTCATTTCGCAGCACTACGGGACGGAAAACTGACGGATATAATTGAGCCTATGGGCTTTGGGGAACCGGCTGCCGGATCGTCCCATTATTATCTGTTTAAAAAAGATACCGAAGCCGGACTTTACGGAATCTGCGAATACGGTGATGAGTGGTGGACAAAGGAATTTCTGGAATTTGATCCGTCCGCGGACGGCAGCAGTCTGGAAAGAAAGATTATCTATAAATGGGAATCAGAGCCTAATTATGAAGGGGATTACCGGGATATTATCACCTGCTGGAAAGGAGAAAGCCAGATTTCGGAAGGGGAATATAATGATGCCACGCAGGGACTGATACAAAGCAGTAACCTGATTGTTTTCCGCAGTGATATGTATACATCCGATTACTATACGAACGATGAAATATTTGCGGGTAAAACCGATATCAGCATGACCTGTGAGGAAGCCATTGCTTTCCTTAACGACTGGTTGGCAACCAACTATAAGCTCAAACCTTCCGATGAAGGGGACTATGCAATATTCTCGCAAATTCCGGATGAATTTTATTTCTCCAGCGGCGCCGGCGGATGGGGAACATCACTTGTAATCAATCCGGACGGAACGTTCGAAGCGGATTATCATGATTCAAACATGGGTGAGAGCGGCCCCGGCTATGATGCAACGGTGTATGTTTCAAGCTGCAAGGGAAGATTCAGCAAGGCGGTTAAAATCAATGAGTACACTTACCGCGTCACCCTCGAAGAACTCAAATACGACGACGAAGAATTCGGAAAGGAAACATTTGAAACACTCGACGGATATATAACGAGATTTGTCACATCGGAGTTATACGGTCTTGAGGGCGGCAAAACCTTCTATATCTACTTAAAAGGCGCACCGGTAGACGAACTGCCGGCGGCGTTCGTGGACTGGGTGAGAATGCCGATGACATTAAAGGACGAGAAAGAACTGCCATTTACGGGAATATATAATGCGGAAATGCAGGAAGGCTTTGCTTCCTGGGAATAATGTTGTATAATCATTAATTGTGGTGCCGCATTCTGTCGGCACCGCGTCTAGGGCACAGTAATCAACAGATATCAGAATCAGGGGTTATTTCTATGAACATGTTTGAAAATAACAAACACAATGATTTCGGTTCCAAGGCACCGAAAATCATGGTTGCCGAATCCGGATCCAAGAAAACGGTAATTATCGTAATCATCGCGGTCGCAGCAGTCGTTCTGGGACTTGCCGGTTTTATTACGTTCCGAGTTCTGAAAGCAAATTCGGATGTAAAGAAGAAACTCGAAACCGCATCGAAGAGTATGGCAGAGCAGGATTATGATTACGCAATCAATGCCTGTGAAGAAGCCATTGCCATAAAAAGAAAGAGCGAAGAGGCCTATGTTGCTCTCGGCGATGCTTATATTGCTAAGGGGGAAAGCCTCGAGGCCGCCGAAGACTTGGAAGGCGCAATTGACTGCCTTACCAAAGGCAAGGCCAGAATGCGTGACGGTCTGGAACTGATTCAGTCCAAGACAATCCGTGAACGTCTGGATAAAATGATTGAAATTACCAATCGTGATAACGAACTCCTCGGAAGAGAACCCGAACCTGACGAAGAAGAGCTTGAAGAACAAAGGTTAAAAGAAGAAGAGGAAAAGAAGAAGCTCGAGGAAGAAGAAAAAGTAAGACAGGAGTGGGAACAGAAGGAAGAGGAAAGAAAGCAGAAACAGGAAGAAAAGAAGAAGAAAGACGAAGAAAAGAAGAAGAAGGAAGAAGAGGCAAAGAAGAAGGAAGAAGAAGCCAAGAAGAAAGAAGAGGAAAAGAAGTCCGAGAAAACCACTGAGAAGACTACCGAGAAGACCCCTGAGCAAGGCCAGCAGCCGAGCGGCGGCGGAAACAATAATCCGGGAGGAAACAATAATCCGGGCGGAAACAATAATCCGGGAGGAAACAATAATCCGGGAGGAAACAATAATCCGGGCGGAAACAATAATCCGGGCGGAGAAACTCCAAGCGGAGATACTCCAAGCGGAGAAACTCCAAGCGGAGATACTCCAAGTGGAGATACCCCAAGTGGAGATACCCCAAGTGGAGATACTCCAAGCGGAGATACTCCAAGTGGAGATACTCCAAGCGGAGATACTCCTGGCGGAGATACTCCAAGCGGAGATACTCCTGGCGGAGATGAAGGTGCAGGCTCACCTCCCTAATGATGAACGGCGTTACGATAAGAAAGTTTTTTTCATAGAAAGGTACATTTCTTGAAAGAGGGTTTAAAGGGGAAAATCATATTTATTATTCTTTTGATTATACAGGCAGGTATTTCATTTGGCCCCTGCTTAAGACAGATTGCCGTGGTCGGAACGGAAAGTTTCGACCTGGCAGGAGGCGGGACCATGAGTTATCTGCCTAAATTTTTCGTGGCCCTGACGGCGGTGGAGATTCTGTTAATCCTCATCCCGAAGCATAAGCTTCTGCGCGGCCTGGGACTTGCTTTGGATCTTTTAAAAATCCTTGCACCCATTCTCGTGTACTGCGCGGGAATCGTCAAAAACATGGGTGGCCCTTATCAGGCAGCCCGTTATGTTCCGTCCTATCTGGGTTACGGATTGTACGCACTGAGTCTGGTGGTTCTGGGATTTTACATCTACGAGCTATCGACCGACTGAGTCAACCTATAAAAATGCACCAAAATTCCCCGGAATCGGGCGTGAAACGTTCCTGTTTCATTGACAAAATCAGGATTGTTTTGCTAAAATAATACTTGGGGAAAAATAAGTGTAAAAGGGTGCATTATGAAGATAAAACTGTTTTAAAAAACTCAACGGGAATATATTTATCTCGCTGGGTTTTTTTGCTTTATGATACGGAGATATAAAAATGGCAGAAAACGAGAATCAAAAACCGAATACGACGCAGCAGGCGAATACTCCCCAGAAACCTCAGACGAAACAGGCGCCGAAGATGCCGGAGGCTGCCAAAGTTCCCGAACAGCCCGTAAAAGAGGAGCCCAAGAAAGAACAGAAAGCCACGAAAACGGAGGGGGAGCAGCAGGTTGTAAAAAAGAAAGCCAAAGTTCCCATTATCGCAGGAATTGCGGTAGCTGTTGCAGTGCTCGCAATCGTAGGCATTTTTGCTTTTATGCGTTTTAAAGCGGCGAACGATATCAAAAACCAGCTCAAGGCAGGCGATAAATATCTGACGGAACTGGATTATGAAAATGCTCTTCTTGCATATGAGAAGGTTCTTGAGATGGACCCGAACAACGAGGAAGCATATTTAAAAATCGGCGATATTTATTTCGCGCTGGCGGCGAAGGCCGAAGCAGTGCCGGATTATGACAAAACACTGGAATATCTGAATACCGGAAAAGACAAGATGGAGGAAGGCGTTAAACGTACAAACTCCACAAAGATTAAGAAGCATCGCGACAAGTTTACTACCGAAATTGACCGCATCAACCGACTGATTAAGCAGCTTGCGGAAGAAGAGGAGGCCAGATTAAAGGCTGAAGAAGAAGCCCGAAAGAAGGCCGAGGAAGAGAAGAACAAGCCGAAGGAAGAAGTAAAGCCGACAGAGCCTGAGGAAGAGAAGCCGAAAGAAGAAAAGCCGAAGGAAGAGAAACCGAAGCAGGAACAGCCGAAACAGGAGAAGCCGAAACAGGAAGAAAAGAAGTCTGAACCCGTGGAGCAGCAGCCTGCAGGAGACAGTTACTACGGTTCCGTAGAGGTTGAAAGACATCGGGTTTCATATAAAGTAGACGGAAATCATGTTGCCTTAACGGTTAATATGCAATATCTGATTGAACAGATAAACGAGTTCAAAAACCGGGGCGGCTGGATAAGCGATAGACCGGATGCGGTACAGCTGGCAACCGTCAGCTTTTCGGACGGAGTCCTTGAGTACACATGTGTATACAGACTTGCGCCGGCATACGCAACAGATGATCCGTACGATACCACGGTTGATCCTGCGAACTCGAAGTTCCAGTCGTATCTTACCGTAAACGGAAACTGGCTTTGCACGTTAAGCCCTTATATTGAAGGAGACACGTTAAACTGGTCCTTTGATTTGCCGAGCGGATACAATCTTAACGACCGGATTCATATTTCCGGATGCACGGAAAACGATTATTTTGTTTCTTACTAAAAATACTGACTGACCGGAGAATGATGCATGGCAGAAAACAACTCGCCTCTTGACATATACGAGATTCAGAAAACCATCGGCAAAGGCGGTGGCGGAACGGTCTACAAGGCGCTTCACAAGCGTCTTCAAAAAGAGGTAGTCATTAAACAAATTCATGATTCCGTAAGGGAAGAGGAACGCAGAAACGAAGTAGATGTATTAAAGAATCTTCGTCATTCCTACATTCCCGCAGTATTGGATTATTTTACCATTGACGGGGTAAGTTATACCGTCATGGACTATATCGAGGGAGAATCCTTTCAGTCGCTTCTTGACAGGGGTGTAAAATTCAAGGAAAGTCAGGTAATCAAATACGGCAAGCAGCTTTGCGAGGCAGTTGAATACCTGCATTCCCGCGACATTCCCGTAATCCACGGCGATATCAAACCGGACAACATCATGCTGAAACCGGATGATGATATCTGCCTGATTGACTTTAACATCTCCGGTATTTCCGAAGGAAGTACCGCATATACCACAGGCTTCACGAAGGGATACAGCGCTCCCGAACAGGAAGAAGCCTTCTACAGAATCGTAGAGGAATTAAAGAAAAAAAGAGGAACGGCTGCGACGGCTGCAAACGTGCAGACCGGCTCGGGCAATCCGGGTTCGGACGAAACGGAAGTGCTTTCGGCCGGTGTCTCCGACGAGACCGAGGTTCTAGGAGGTAATTCTGCAGACCCGGATGCCACGGAAGTTTTAGGCAGCGCGGTCACCGATTCGGATGCCACGGAAGTTATAGGAAGCGCATCCTCCTATGATTCGGATGCCACCGAAGTTTTGGGCACAGGCACTCCGGCAGGACAGCCCTCATCTCTTAAAGGCGAGGTTCACGGCGGGACAAACGATTTTTCCGAACTTCCGAAAATCCCGATCGACAAACGTTCCGATGTATACAGTATCGGCGCAACCCTGTTTCATCTGTATACCGGAACAAGACTGGACAAAGCGGATAAGAAGGTATTAAAAGCAGGCACAAGTGAAGGGTATTTATACATCTTAAACAAAGCCCTGCAGGAGAATCCTCGCAACCGGTTCGTTTCCGCGGGTGAAATGCTGAAAGCTTTAAACAGCATTCACCAGAAAGAGAAAGCATACCGCAGCATGGTGATCCGCCAGAGCATCGTCCGGATTGTTCTTCTTTTCGGTATCGTTGCCGGAGCAGGCCTCATTTCTTTAGGCCTTCAGAAAAAGCAGGAAGAGAAGGAAGCGCTCTATGCCTCTTACATCGAGCAGATGGCGTCATATGATCCGGCAGGCAGCGAGGAAGGCTTCGAGGAGATTTATCAGAATGCCGTCGGACTGAAACCGGACGCAATCGATGCTTACGAACAGAAAGCATTCTTCCTTTACAAACGCAAAGCATATGAGGATACCGTGGCATACGTGGATGAGGCTTTGCAGAATTCATCGGTGTATGAAACCGAGAGGGTAGCCGGACTTTATTACGTAAGCGGGAACGCGCATTATGCGCTGGATGAATACAAAGAAGCAGCGGATGATTTTAGAAATGCCCTGAAATACGATACCAAGAATCCCGATATCAACGGCGATTATGCAATCGCTCTTGCAAAAACGGGCGATCTTTCCGGAGCGGCCGATGCGGCCGCAAAGGCAGAGGAATACGGCATTGCCGATGCACATCTTTATCTGACCCGCGGAGAAATCGAATTTGCCAAAGGCAATTACGACGAAGCGGAGAAATACTTACGTGACTGTATCCGTTTAACCGACGACGATTACCGTAAAATGTGTGCTTACATCACCTGCGGCAAAGCTCTTACGGCAGGCGGCGGGCAGGAAGATCTTGATAAGGGAATTGAATTTTTAAACAGCGGTCTTTCCGATGTCGGGATCGAATACAAGGGTTATCTGATGGGACTGCTTGCGGAGACCTATATTCAGGCCTACAGTCTGACCGAGGAAGAGAAGTATTCGGAAGGCGCAATCGGTTCGCTTGCCGAAATGATTGAAAGCGGATGGGCTTCCTACAGCACCTACAACAACATTGTAATTCTTTGTACCAATACCGGAAGGTATGACGATGCCGCAAAGTATATCGGTCTGATGGAAGAACGCTATCAGGACAATTACAACGTCTATAAGAGGAAAGCTTTCCTGGAACTGGAAGTCCAGAAAGCCAAAAGTGAAAAAGAACGCGACTTCTCCAAATTCAAAGAGTTTTATGAAGAAGCGGAACGGCTGTTTAAAGAACAGGCAGGAGACAAGCAGGATCCCGAGATGGACCTTTTAAGGGATGATTTGCAGGTTTTGAAAGATACCCACTGGTTATAAAGGAGTGATGAAATGACCGGACAGATGATTTTTTATATCGGAATCGCCGTTGCTTCTTTATCGGTGATTGGCGAGATTGTGGCAACGATTGTTTTTAAAAGCAGCAAAAAGAAAATGATTCGAAAGATATACGAATCTTACGACAATCAATAGGCAACAGTAAACATTATAGTGAAGGCGGGGAGAGACTATGATCAGAATTGTACTTGCGGATACGAACATGGAGTATTTACAGAGACTGGAAATGGTACTTGCGGAATACAAGGACCTTGCTATTTCCATCTATTCGGACAAGGCGGCGCTGGAGAATGCACTGCGTTCGAAGAAGATTGACATTTTGCTTTTCGGAAGCTCCATCTACGAAGGACAGGTTACTTTAAGCAAGGAAACTCTGGCCATCATGCTTTATGATGCGGAGGAGGAAGTGCCGGAATCTCTTATCAGCTTCAAGAAAGTAAATAAATATCAGAGAATCGGAAACATGTATCAGCAGATCATGTATGAATACTCCGAGTACGCAAAGAATAAGGGCGTTGTAATCGGCGGAAACAAGACACAGGCAATCGCTTTCTATTCTCCCGTGGGCGGTTCCGGAAAGACCACCCTTGCACTCGCAACGGCTTTAAAACTTGCTGCCGAAGGAAAGAAGACCTTCTTCTTAAGCTTCGAGGATGCTCCTTCGGACGGCTGTGTGCTTCCTTCCAATAATGACAAGGGAATGTCCGAAATTGCGGCGGCCATGTATTCCAACGTGGATTACTCCATTAAAATCCAGGGTCTTCTGCAGCAGAAAGGGGAAAACTTATTCTACTTAAAGCATTTTGATTCCCCGAACGACATCTATGAACTGACCGGAGAAGAGAGATCTAAAATTATCGAAATCATCGAGAACACCAAACTTTTTGATGTCATCGTAGTGGATATGGGTTCCTCCATGAAGGCGGACGAACTGAGAATCTTTGACCTCGTGGAATCCATTGTTTTGGTAGAACGCAATACCACAATTGCCAACGGCAAACTCGAACTGTTTTTGGCGCAGGCTCACATCGTGAATTCCTGCATCGACAAGATGGTTCGTGTTGTGAACTTCCATATGGGAAGCGGCAGCGGCGTAAACAGCGAGATTCCCGTAATCGGAATGATCAATGCCAGCCAGAACCCCGAATCCGCAGGATTCATCGAGTGGCTTGCAAATCAGTCGGTTATGAATTTTGCGCTTCAGCTGGTTAAGTAAGGGAGGAAGCGATGGCAGAACGAGAATTTTTCACAGAAGAAACCGGTAAAATCAGAGACCTGGTTTTCAGCGATCCCGCATATTCCGAAATGTCGGATGATGACTTAAGAGACCGTATCGCGCAGATGCTCGAAGTCAGAATGCAGCAGGCAAGAGTATCCGAACCGGAAGTGGCGGCATATTACACATCCATTTCTTTCAAGGTTCGCAACCAGCTTTCCAGTGCCGTATTTGAATCCATTCGCGGCCTCGGTATTTTAGGCCAGATTATTGCAGACAAGTCCATCACCGAAGTCATGATCAACGGATATGACAGTATTTTCGTGGAGCGTGACGGTAAGTTAACGAAGCTTCCCGACAAATTCGAAAGTCAGGAGAGACTTCGCAACATCATTGTAAAATTCGTACAGGACATGGGACGTTCCGTTAACGAATCGAACCCAATCGTGGATACCCGTCTTGCGGACGGCTCCCGTGTTAACGTCGTACTCGACCCGATTGCATTAAACGGCCCCATCGTTACCATTCGTCGTTTCCCGGAAGAAGGTATGACGATTCAGAAACTGATCAACTACGGTTCCATTACGCCGGAAGTTGCGGAGTTTCTGGAAAAACTGGTTCGTGCAAAGTACAACATCTTTATCAGCGGCGGTACCGGTTCCGGTAAAACAACGTTCTTAAATGCGTTATCGAACTATATTCCGTCCGATGAACGTGTTATTACCATCGAGGACTCGGCCGAGTTGCAGATCCGTAATGTACCGAACCTTGTAAGACTCGAGACCAGAAATGCAAACTCCACCGGTGTCGGCGGCATCTCCATGAGAGACCTGA
This sequence comes from Lachnospiraceae bacterium UBA7027, assembly GCA_002494135.1. Lineage (GTDB taxonomy): Bacteria > Bacillota > Clostridia > Lachnospirales > Lachnospiraceae > UBA3766. Next base: position 20,520 of record DLBG01000035.1, on the reverse strand, counting down.
TTAAGAGTTCGCTTCGTATGAGACCCGAGCGAATTGTTGTCGGCGAAGTCCGTGGTGCGGAGGCGCTGGACATGCTGCAGGCAATGAACACCGGTCATGACGGAAGTATTTCCACCGGCCATGCCAACTCCGCACAGGATATGTTAAGCCGTCTGGAAACCATGGTACTGCAGGGTGCCGAGGGACTTCCCCTGGAAGCCATCCGTCAGCAGATTGCATCAGCCGTGGACATCATCGTTCACCTGGGAAGAATGAGAGACAAGTCCAGAAAGACACTCGAAGTTACCGAAGTGGTCGGAATGGAGAACGGAAAAATCATTTTAAATCCGTTATACAAGTTTGAAGAAGACTTAACCGTTAAAAGCAGTAAGGTAGTCGGTTCCTTAAAAAGAACAAGTAATCCGATGATTCATACTTATAAATTTGAAGCAAGCGGAATTTATGAATTCCTGGAGGATCCCAAATGAAAGACAAACTCCCAATCTACTACAAATGTAATATGACCACGGCGCAGCATCTGCTGGCATACGTCATATTCGGTGTTCTTTTGTCATTGATGAGTTTTGTATTTTATCATGTGGTATGGCTTTCCCTCATCGTAGGTTTCCTGATGGCCATTCCCATGGAACGCATCTATGCCAAATCCACCATTCGAAAAAGACAGAAAGCTCTTCGAATCCAGTTTAAGGATTTCCTGGCATCCATGAGTGTTGCGGCAAGAGCCGGCAACGTGGAAATCAAAGCCATCAAATCCGCGCTCGAGGATCTGAAGATGACTTATCCGGATGATTCGGATATTGTTCGCGAGGTGGAGAATATTATTCTTCAGTACGAAAGGGGCGGCGTGCAGTTAAAAGATCTTTTCGACAGCTTTGCCGAGCGCAGCGAACTCGAAGATATCCGTAACTTTGCAACCATCTTCAAAGCCATCGACGGAAAGAACGACCGTTTCGGTGACGTGGTTTGTCAGACCGAAGAGATTATCGGTCAGAAGATTGAAACCGAGATGGAAATCGAGACGGTTATCACCGGAGCAAAAACCGAAACCATGACAATGCTGTTTATGCCGATTCTGGTGGTCGGTGCCATGTCCGTTATGGGAAAGGGATTTATGGATTCTCTGTTTACCACCTGGATTCCCGGACACCTGGCAGCAACGGTTGCTCTTATCATATTCGTTATTTCGTTCCTGATTATGGTTAAGACCACGGATATCGAAGCATAGAAGAAGAGGAAGAAGCATGGAAATAGCAATTATCTTTATCGCGACAATTTTATTTCTGATTTACGCTTATCTTATCATGACGGCCGGCCCCGCTATCACGGAAGCCATCGTTACCTGCAGAAAAGAGACGGCAGCGGAAAATATTAAAATGACCACAATCAGTTTAAACAAGCTGGTTGCCAGAATGCAGAAGAGAAACGAGCTGAAAGATAAGGCAATGATTAAAAAGGGAAAGAAGTTAAAGGCCAAGCTCGATGAGAACAAGAAAGCCCTTGAACGTTACGAAAAAGGCAAACCCGGACTCGGAGACTTAATTCCTGTTGCCGGTTACCGGTTTATTCAGTTAATGAGATGGGATGCATCCAACGACTTTGTAAAGAAGTTAAACGGACAGTGCGTACAGTTCAAAGAGAAAAAGGAAGCCATCAATTATTCCTACTTTGTTCTGGCAAACCTGATCGGAAGTATCGTTCTCGGTGCGGTAGTCGGAATTGCCCTTCTGGGAGTATTCTTAAGCCTTAACTTCGGAATCAAGAGTGCGATTTTTGCCGTCGGAGCATTTGCACTGTTTGCCATCATCGGTTACCTGCCTTTGGATAACTTAAACTCCATTATCAACGAGAGAAAAGAAGAAATCGAGAATCAGTTCCCTCAGGTAGCATCCGAGCTTACGCTTCTTACCGTTTCCGGTATGGAAGTAAGCCAGGCGTGGAAACTGGTTGCGGAAAACGGCGACGGAGTATTATACGATGAAATGAGCCGTGTACTTTTGGATCTTAACAACAATATTGCCCCGGCGGAGGCATATTCCAAGTTCATGGTTAAGTGCAATAACAACTATGCCAATAAACTGGCAACCGCCATCATTCAGAACACTGCGAAGGGTAATTCGGAAATCGTATCCCTCTTCCGAAGACTGAATGACGAATGCTGGATGGAAAGAAAGCACAGCGCAAAACGTATGGGCGAAAAAATCCAGTCCAAACTTTTGGTTCCGACCCTGCTTATGTTCGGCGGAATCCTGTTACTCGTGATTGTACCGGTGGTAAGTGGCTTCAGCTTTTTCTGACACCGTGCAAAGATAAACAACCAACAAAAAGGAGGAGAGTATGAATTATTTAGACAACCTTTATCTGGATACCAAATTCAAAATGAAAAAGTTTTTCTCTGACTTCAAGAACGAGGAAGAAGGTGTTTCCAACATCGTTGCTACCGTTATCCTGATTCTGATTGTAGTTCTGCTTGCAGCAGCTCTTTGGGGAATCTTATCCGGATTCTTTAATGATTTGTGGGATCAGATCAGAGGTAAGGCAAATCTCGATCCTAACGCAGTTCAGAACACTTATTAATGTTAATTGACAGCTTAGAAATGGCGGTGAAGTTATGAAGAATTTTATGAAAAACAGAAAGGGAGATGCAATAGTAGAAGCCACTATTCTATTGCCTTTTTGTACTGTCATGATAATAGCGATGTACTTTGCCGCCATTTATGTCTGTCAGAAAGCAAATCTGCAGGCTAATCTGCAGAACACACTGATTTATTACAAAAACACCTATTCCGATACCTTTGTCGGAGTGGCGGATGAACCCACATATTCCCAGAGCGACGGGAAAGATATCGCCGGGTCCGTCAACAAATACGATGCTTCCAAGTATAAAAATCCTTATCGTTTCTTTACGATGAGCAAACCGGGAAGCGGATTTGAAAATCTCTTTAAAACCATGTGCAGTCATATGTTCTTTGAGGCACCCGGAGGAGACAATATCGTGGTAAATGTGGAAACCACCAACTATGTTGTCTATCAGGCCTTAAAAGTAGACGTGTCACAAACCATTACACCAGCAATCAACCTCGGAATGATCGGTGTTGACAATAAAATGGATATTGATGTGACGGGTATCGTGGTAATTCATGACGGTGACGATTTTATCCGAAATACGGATTTGGTAATAGACATTATTGAAAATACCGAAATCGGCAAGAAAGCCAAGGAACTGGTTGATGATGCCGTGAAGGTTTACGACAAGTTTAAAGACACTTTTGGTATCAGTTGAGGGAGTAATCCATGTTAAAGTTTTTTGCAAACAGAGGAAAAGGATCGGTAACGGTTTTCGTTACGATGATAATGATTCCGACCATATTCTTTACGGCATTCTTAGGTGACCTTGCCAGAGTGAAGCTGTACAGCAATATTGCGCTTATGACTGCGGACAACTACGGCGAAGACATACTGACCGAGTATGACGATCTGCTTCGAGAGTTATACGGATTCTTTTCCGTTACGCAGGACAAAGAGGCACTTGAGGCACTCGATACGTTAAAGAATTATTCTGCAAGTTCCTTCCGTCCGAATGACAATACCATCAGTTACAAGTATCTGCAGGCAATTCTCGGTACGACTTCCTATGACGGCTTCATGCCTTACAGTGCCGCGGATGTCAATATGTCCTACGAGTTTGTCGAGGGGGCGGACTTAAACGATGATGAAGTTTTTGCCACTCAGCTCGGTGATTTTATGCGCTTCCGTATCGCCCAGCAGCTGCTGATGGCCGGTGATATTACCGCAGACGGAGAAGTCGGCGGAGGTCTGATGGACATGCAGAAAGAAGTGCAGTCCCATGAAGGTGACATGAAGGTCATCGACAAACAGCAGGATTTCGTGGAAGAACTTCAGGAATACTTAGATCTTCTGAAAGATTATTACAACGACCTGTACCTGATTGAAGAGCAGTATGAACTTTACCGCAAAGATTACGCGCTTCTTCACGGAGAAGTCGTGGATAACTATGATTTCTTTATCCACGGTACCCCCTACATCGAGTATGCGGAATATCTTGATCCCGACAACGCGGATGCCATTAAGGCAGCTCAGGAAAAGAAGAGCAAGGGAGAAACCCTGTCGGCCGAAGAATCACACTTATGCGATATCGCGGATCGCTTCGACGAAAACAAAAAAGAAGTCAACGACTTTCTGGATAACAAAGGCGATTATAAAGACTCCTATAAGGCAGAATACGAGGAGTATATCGATAAAGACAATAAGGATTACAAGATTGACGATGCAATCTGGGCCAGCCAGGAAAAGAAGGCAGGCGACGATCATCATGTAAACATGCAGAATTACAACGGTCTTGTAAGCGATGTTGATACACTTGCCGCAAAAATCAAAGCACAGGCAAAAGATGTAATCGCTGCCAAGAATGAACTGCAGAATGCACTGAATGAAAAGGACGATAAAGGAGAATACAAGGTTTCGGAAGCACTTCGTACCAAAATCGGGGCCGATGTGGACAGTATGGATGAACTCCTTTCCGATCAGGTGATCAGCACCATTCAGGAAATGTCCGATTATATTCAGCCCAACAAGGCGGAGAATGACAGATACCGTCAGCGTGTTGATTGTGAGAAGAGCGCATTCGAAGCACTGGATGATTTAATTAAAGACGGTAAAGCAGACTATGATACCGATCCCGGCGAAATTGATAAAATCAAAGAATATGCCGATGAGATTGCAAAACGAGATGCCATCGCGGCACCTAATTTCAAGTCTTTCATGACGGTTGCGTCCTACAAGGAACTGTATACAAGACTCGGTCAGGGATTTGATTACAAGGGTGACACCGCAGAGGTAAAGAAAGAAGCGGAGGAGAATAAGGAAAAAGGAAACTCCAAAGTGGATGAGGCCGATAAAGGTCTGGATGAGGAAGAGAAGAAAGAGGAACAGGCTTCCAAGGGAGTCAGAAACATTCCGGATTCCTATGATTTCGGCGGCAATACGGGCGGCAGCTCTTCCTCCTTAAAGGATATGATGAGCAAGGTCGGCGACCTGATTTCCAACGGCGGCTGGGGCAATGCCGGCAACGAAGCACTGTTAAAGTTATACTGCGTGGAATATGACTTCGGTATGTTCTCAAGCCGTGTAACGCAGGTTCGCAAGGAGAATAAAGAAAAGAACAAAGATGCCGACGGAAGCTTCGGAGAAAAGGTTCTGGACAATGCAACCGGTACTTCCACCGTTTCCTTAACCGGATACGAAAAATGCAAGTCCATTAATTACATGTACGGCGCGGAACTGGAATACGTAATCAACGGTTCCAAGAGTGCCAAGTCGAACATGAATTATTGCAGAAACTTAATTTGCGGTTTCCGTATGATTATGAATTTCTGCAGTTCCTATTCCATAACCGAAGTCGATGCTGCAATTCAGGCCATCAGTAAAGCGGTAAATGCAATTCCGATTGTCGGTCCGGCCCTTGCAATCATTCTTGAGATTGCCCTCCGATTCGGATTCGCTGCATTGGAAACCTATGCGGAATGGCAGAAATTAATGAAAGGTGACAAGGTAATCTTGTATAAATCCAAAGTAGATGAACTGGATTCGCTGGAAATGCTGGCAAGCTTCCTGCCAATCGGTGATGTCGAAGCCAGTGATGACGGTTTCGGATTCACTTATGAGCAGTACCTGATGATCATGCTGATCTTTATGACATCGTCCGAAAAAGTCTTTGCCCGAACTCAGAATCTGATAGAGCTCAATATGAACGCTGTCATTGAAGAGGTCGGGGAAGACAAGAACTTAAAAGATGATTACGCAAATGCGGCATTTAAAATGAAAAATGCCCATACCGCAGTGAAGTCCACCTGCAGCGTTCAGATGGATTTTGCCCTGATTCCCAGAGGCTTTGCCAAGGCATTCCTCGGCGCGAAGAACTCGGGCGGAGCAACTTACGAAGATCTGGAAGAATTTGAGAAGACAACATATCAGTTTGACGTGATAAGAGGTTATTAATTCATGACATTGGATCGCAATTCCCAATTTCATACAGAACATAATGACGGCAAAAACCGAAGCGGTATGGTAACCATAGAGGTTGTTATTTCCTTTACGGTGTTCCTTGTGGTGGTTGCGGGGGTAATCTATTTTACCAATATCTTTATCGTGCATAACAAGGTTCAGTTTGCCATCAATTCGGCCGCACATGAAATCGCTGCATATACGTACCTTTACGAGGCACTGGGCGCCAGAAATGCAGAGAAAACCATGGAAAAAGACATGGGAGAATATGCCGAGAACGTGGATGATACCGTAACACAGGTTACGGATACCATGAATAAAATTTCCGGTTTATACGAAACCTCCGGAAGTGCCATTAAGGATGCAAAAACGGTGACGCTGGATACGGATTACATCGCAAAGATGGAACAGAATGCCAATGCGGTGAAGGAGGCAGGCGGTGCCGCCTATGATTCCGGAAAAGCATCCGCGGAGAAAATTCAGGGACTGTTTGAAGATCCCAGCGGTTCCGTTGTCGGTATTATTTACATGGCTGTTAACGGTGCATCCTATTACGTAAAGAGTCTCGGAGCGAAGCTGGCTGCACAGGCTCTGACAGAGAAATACTTAAGACAGGGCGACCTTTCCGGAGACCAGTTCTTAAGGGGATTCGGAGTAAAGGACGGCTACAAGGGACTTGATTTTTCCGGTTCCACCATGTTCTGTGACGAGGACTACCGGACGATAGACCTTGTTGTGGAATATGATATTCATGTCGGATTCCTCGGACTGATTCTGTCGGATCCGAATATCCATATGGTTCAGCGCGTATGCGTTTCCGCGTGGGTAGGAGACAACGGGGTATCAAAGCACAGTGCATATCTGACGGGCAAGAGCGTTAAAGAGGATTCCAAAAAGGAAGATAAGAAAGAAGAAAAGAAAGAGGAAGAAGATCCCAGAGGTGTGGCTCTTGACGAAAAGCATTTCCCGGATAAAAACTTCCGCAGTCTTGCAATGAGTTATGATAAAAACAATGACGGATTTTTAAGCAAAGACGAAACAGAGAATGTAAATAAACTGATGGTACATCAGAAAAACTACAGCAGTTTTAAGGGAATAGAGCATTTCCAGAATTTAAGCTGGGTAAACCCGTTCAGCAATCCTCTGACGGATCCTGTGGATTTATCCAAAAATACCCAGCTGAAACATGCGGATTTGCCGGATACAAATACGGATTTCTATGATCTTTCGGCCAGCGAACCCATGCGCGAAATGGTTGAAACCGGAGATTACAGCAAGTATCTTTACTATTACCGGGGAATTCCCTGCGTAAAGTTTACCGGTAGCAACGGGGCGGAACTTTACATAGAGAGAACCGGTATGGATGTTATTATAGGGGACTACAAATACGACGAAAAAACGATAGATTTCGTAAAGTTTAAATAGACAAAGGTGATTGAAAGAAGCAAATGGATTTCATATGGTTAGCCATGTCAGTGGCGAATGCGCTGATTGTAACTCTGGCGTTCTATCTTCTGATTACGTATCTGGATAGTGCCGTTGTTCTGGAATTAAAGAAAAAAAAGAAAATAGTAAGCGATAAGGTCGTTATTATTGATGCAATCGTAACTTTTCTCCTGACAGGAGTCATTACATATCTTCGGTATCCGGCCATGATGCTGGAAATGAAGATTTTAACATCCGTATTTCTCGTTGTTATGGCAACGCTTACGGTATGTGATATCAAGAAGAAAATCGTTCCGAACCGCATTATCCTGATTGCACTCGGTATCTGGATGCTGTTAATCAGCATCGGAATCCTTCTTCATACCGAACAGGGTGTGGCATTACTCGGAAGGTCATTGATCGGCGGAGTCATTGCCGGAGTAATCTTCCTTCTGGTGTATCTTCTTACCAAGAAGAAACTCGGTGCGGGAGACGTGAAATTCGCTTTTATTCTCGGCCTTTACATGACATCGTCGAGAATGTTCGGAGGAATCTTCTACGGAAGTATTCTTTGCTGCATCTTCTCGTTAGTCATGATTGCACTGAAGAAATTAACGTTTAAAAGCGGTGTTCCAATGATTCCGTTTCTGTATCTGGGATGCCTGATAACATACATAATACTTTGAAAGAATTGAGAGGTTGGTATGGGAAAGAAAAAAATCATCGTCATTTTTGCACTGGTTTTTGTCCTTTTAATCGGATGGGTGCTGGCTCTGAAGGCTGTAACCCGTATGGATGAGATTAAGAAACAGGACAAGCTTATCGCGCAGGCGGACAATTTTATGAGCAGGGAACTCTATGTCCGTGCAATTCCGGTTTACGAAGAGGCGGCTAAAATCAAAACCACGGATACCCGCGATTTTGATTTGGAAACCCGTCTTATGAAGGCATATTATCTGCACGGTGATTATGCAAAATACGCAAAACTTGTGGAAGCCAGAGCGGAAAACAATACCGCGTCGGTGGAAGATTATAAGAATACGTTTAACTTCTATGTCAGCTCTTTCAGCATGTCCAAGGCATTTGCACTGATTCACAAGGGAATCGACCAGACAGGGGACGAGGAACTGATGAATCTTTATGAGCAGTATCGTTATACATACAAAACCCGTTCCACGAAGTTTGCTTATATTGCTCCGACAGCCGATAACACCATCATGCCGGCGTTTGACGGAGAAAAATGGGGATACATCAGCCGCGACGGCGGTGTCATTGTACAGCCGCAGTTTGACGAAGCGACCGCTTTTTCCGCTGACGGAATCGCTGCGGTTGCCAAAGACGGTAAGTATTTTGCCATTAATGTCGCAGGAGATAAGTACGGTTTGGATGACAATCCGAACAATACCAGAATTCAGGGACTGGCCTATTCGTTTGCAAGTTATTTCCAGGCTAAGAAAGACGGAAAGTACGGCATCTTCAATTACGACTACAATCAGATTCTGACAAACTTACAGTTTGATGAGGTTACCAGATCATCGCACGGTGTGATTGTTGCGAAAAACGGCAATGAGTGGGGTATTTACAGCCTGACCGAAGGAACTTTGATTAAGGGTGGAATCGAAGATGTGGCGATCAATTCTTACGGATCCGTTTTCCGTGATAACAGGGGAATGATTAAAATCGGCGGCAGATGGCACCTGGTTAACACAATGGGTGAAGACCTCACCGGCGAGACTTTTGATGATGCGAAAGCTCCGGAGTCGGAAGGATATATTGCAGTGGCTGACAAGGCAGGAAGATGGGGATTCATCAATGATAAGGGTGAACTCGTCATCGAGTACAAATACACGGATGCATATTCCTTCTCGGATTACGTGGCAGCCGTAAAGACTTATTCCGATGACTGGATTTACATCAGCAGAAAAGATGTTCCGATTTCGGAAGAAGTATTTGAAAATGCGACACCGTTCCACGGCGGAGTCGGACAGATTTATGAAAACGGTATGGCAAGACTGATTATTTTCAACTACTACGGACAATAGGGGAGAGAAGCGTATGAACACACAGAATTTTACCATTCAAAGCTCACTTGAGGCGAACTATTTAAACATTCCTTTGACGGAGCCGGTTCAGATTGACGAAATCGCCGTTAAGACAATTAACAGCGATTGCCCGAACTTTTTAATTCCGTTCCAGCTTCTCGAGGTGAACGGTGTAATGCAGTTAAAATATAAGCTGATCAATACGATTGCGCTTGAATACATCGATTCCTCCTACACAAAGAAGGATTTTATCAAGCTGTTCATGAACCTTTTAAATCCCATGATTAAGGGCAAAGAATGGTTCCTTGATTATCACTGCTTCTGCATCGATCCGAAGTATGTGTACATTGACCGGATCAGTAACCTGGTTTCCTATATCTATGTTCCGGAAGCATCCTACAAAAATACGGATGCCGAGATGTTTGCATTCATCAAGAATGAATTCATCAAAATGACAATCACGGATGATTCCAGGTTCCAGGTGGAACTGTTCCAGTTCTTTGCAAAAGACGGTGTAACACTGATTGATTTATACAAGCTTCTTCAAAGTGAACAGGCAAACGGACCTTCCGCAACTCCTGCTCCCGCAGCAGCAGCACCTGCGCCTGCAGCGGCACCCGTTTTTGCGGCAACGCCTGCACCGGCAGCAGCACCCGTTCCCGTGGCAGCTCCTGCACCCGCACCTGCGCCGGCACCTGCTCCTGCCAAGCCCGAGAAGCATTCTCTCTTTGGTTCTTCCAAACCCAAGGAGGAGAAGATTGCACCGGCACCCGTGCCCGCATCGGCTCCTTCGCCTGCACCCGGAGCACCCGGTGTAGTCAATAACAATGAAATCATCGATCAGTTATTCGGTGACAATTCCGGAAAGAAGAAGGACAAGAAAGAAAAACCCGAGAAGGCTCCAAAGCCGGAGAAAGAGAAGAAAGAGAAAAAGAGCGGCGGTCTCTTCGGCAAGAAGAAAAACGACGATTTATCCTTTATGGATGCAGTAGCTCCCCAGAGTGCACCCGCTCCCGCAGCGGCCGCACCTCAAAGCTATGCTCCCGCAAACGATTATTCACAGCCTGTTTTTGAGATGAAGCAGGAATCCATCTATACTCCCGATGACGGCGTAACGGCAACATTGGATGATTTTGCGGTAAGTAAGGGAGTGCCTCATCTTGCACTGATTTCCGCACCGATTGCCGGAGCACCGGCCAGAATCGATTTAGAGAGCGCGAAACAGTATATCACCATCGGAAGAAGATCCAGCGACGAAATCCAGCCGGATATTGCTTTCCCGACGGAGTTTAAGTTTATCGGAAGAAAACATGCAAGAATCCAGAAAGACAACGGCAGATTTATTCTGATTGATCTGGGTTCGAAAAACCATACGTTCTTAAACGGCACCATGCTCGTTCCGAATCAGCCTTACGAGCTTACCGGTGGTTCGGAGATTACTTTTACGGAATCAATGCCTGTAAAATACCGCGTTAATCTGTAGGAGCATTTTATGAAGTTATTGCAGGGGTTTTATTCGGACGTTGGAAATACCCGGAAAGTCAATCAGGATTCCATTCTGTGCCGGCTGGTTGAGAATAAGAAGAATGCCTTTGCAATTGTGGCTGTCTGTGATGGCATCGGAGGACTGGAGCACGGCGAAATTGCGTCGCGCATTGTCTGCGAGTGCATCAATGAAACCTTTGATGAAATCGCAACCTGGATCGATGTGAATACCGTGGATGCGGACATCATCGTCTCCCACCTGAAAGATGCCGTGGAAGAGGCGAATGAGAGGGTTTTCGATTATAAAACCACACATGGCATGCAGATGGGCACCACAATGTCATTGCTTATAGTCCTTCGTGAGTACTATTACATTATTCAGGTAGGTGACAGCAGGGTATATCTGATGCGTTCCGACTTCCTTCGCCAGCTTACCGTGGATGCGACCGTATCCAGCATGGCATCCGGTCGTATGAAGACGTATCTGAACAATTACATGGGAAAGGATACCGATGTATGGTATACGGTTGCGGATGGCAGTATTCGTAAGGAAGATTTGTTTGTGGTATGCTGTGACGGCTTCTACCATAATCTGAAAGTGGACGATCTTGCTTTTGACCGTAAAATATTCAACAATGCGGGAAAAGCCAATGAGAAATGCGCCGAACTGGTTCGTCTGATGATGGACCGCGGAGACAAAGACAATATAACCGTCGGAATGCTTTATGCCAAAGGTTAGACGAGCCTTGCTCGAACGATGGCTAACATTACATATAAAGCACCGACCAAAAGAAAAACAAAGACGTTTGTGAAAAGGGAAATTAGAAGATTTTTTCCAAAAGACTCTTCTCTTTTCCCTTTTATTAGTATAAAGATCAGCTTGGTCAATTCATATTCCGCAACGGTTGCGATAAAACCGACATAACTAAAACGCAAAATCATGTTTGTTCCGGTTAACGCAATCAAAAAGAATACTTCAAACAGAAAATCATACGGGGGAATTTTACATTTACAATAATGGCATTTTCCTCGATTGAACAAATAGGCAAAAATGGGAACCTGATCAATTAATCTTATTTTATTCTTGCAGGCATCACAATAACAATCCGGTGCATATACAGGAACGGTACTGCCTTTTAAAAGACGAAGAATATCCGTCGTGGCATAGGCACTCAGAATATAAAATGCAAATATGATTGTAGCGATAACAATGTATTCAAGCATGGCTACATTATAGCATATTTTTAAGAAAGGAACCGAAAATGAGCGAAACGAACGAGATCCAGGAAACGGTAAAAAAGAAGAAAAAATGGTTAATCCCGGTTATAATCGTAGGCGCGGCAACTGTAATTTTAGCAATTGTTGCAGCGGTTGTGATTTTTTCTGTAATCAGTGTAACCGCGCCGAAACGGAAACTTCAAAAGCAGCTGGATCTGGGTGAAAAATATCTTTCCGATCTGGATTATGAAAATGCCATCCTTGCTTACCGGGAAGCCATCAGGATTGACCCGAAGTCGGAACCCGCTTATTTAGGATTAAGCCATGTATATGAAACGATGGCTGATAATTATCATAATCAGAACGATTTGGATAAAGCAATCGAAAACCTGGATGAGGCGATTGATGTCCTGGCCGATGGTTATAACGAGACCTCTTCGGAAGTGATTAAGAATGAAAAGGAAAGAATCGAAAAGAAGAAAGAAGAATTCGAAGAGGAAGCAAGAACATTTGAAGTAATTGATATTTCCGAGGCTCCGGAGAAAGAGAAATTAATAGGTTTTCTTTCCTCGATAGGCTGGTGGGGAGAGAACTTTGACTGTAATAATCCGGATATTCTTCATGATTTTGTTCAGTTTATGCTTGCCTGTGATGTCCTCTGTGACTTTTCACAATATACGGATTATCTTAAGGAACCGTATCAGGACAAAGACTATAACTTACATTTTGACGGTGCGGGACTGGATTGGATTTTATCGAATATTTATAATTTCGGTAATCAGGATCTTGCTGATTTTAAAAACGAGTTAAGTCACACCAATGAAGGCGGTTATACATCCTCATTATACTATTCTAACGGAGAATACATTTCGCCTCTTGGAGGAATCGGAGGAGGAAATGAAGCAAGAATCAAAGAAGTGCAGACCGATGGAAAGCAGTATCGCGTGATTTTTGATATTTACTGGGATGATTTTGAAGACGGTATGTATTATGGCTCAACAAATTATGCTTTGATGGAATATAAAATCATAGACGGGAAAGGTTACTGGTCAGTTTACAAAGTCAGCGAAAACGATTTCTTCGAAGATCCTGTCAAAAAAGGCGGAGAAATTGAAAAAACAGAGTGGGAAAGCATTTATGCAACTGTTCTTGAACAGAATCTGAAATTTATTAAAAATACCGGATCAGGCGATTTCGCTGACCAATATGTTCCCGGCGGTATTCTGGAAGCAGTCGGATGGCTGGATCAGGAAGAAATTCTCAAAAATATCGGTTATGTGATTATGGATATTAATGGTGATGATATTCCGGAACTGTTAATCGGAGAACATGGTTATCCCGGTACGAATGAGCAAAATGATATTGTCTGGGGAGGATACTCTTATTATTACGGAGCAAACGGCGGAGAAGTGGTATTCTTTCTGGACGGTTGGACACGCAATCAATATATGTGGATCGGAAACGGGCTGTTTTATCACGAGGGATCCGGCAGCGCAAGTAGCGGGTCTGTCGGATTTGCACGATTGTTCAAAGACGGTTCCCTGCTTACCTGGGATGACTTTTATTTCTTCGAGGGAGCAGATGTTTATCACAACAATCTGGGCACCTATAATGTTGACCAGTCAACCAGAGCAACACTTAGTGTGGAAGAACTGTTTCATTTAAAAGATAAGTATACTTTCGAGAGACTTCCGTTTAAACCTCTTAACGAATAGATAAAATAATCAAAAGACTTACATAAAGAAAGGACCTGAAAATGAGCGAAGAACTAAAGGGAACAGAAGAAACAACGAAACCGGAAACAGAAGAAACAACGAAGCCGGAAACGGAAGAAACAACGAAGCCGGAAGGGGATGTGGTTTCAAAAAAGAAAAACGGCCCTCTCATAGCCGTGATTGCAACGGTAGTATTTGTTATTGTTCTTACGGGAACCGTTCTTGCCGTGCTGTTTGCAACCGGTAAAATCGGTAACGGAAAAAACAAGCAGAACATGTCCGATAAGTACTTAACGGACCCGTCCTATGATACTACAACTCTCTCGTACGAGGAACTGCTTCAGATTGCCGAGAAAGCCCTGGATGACGGCGACTACGATAAAGCAGTCGAGAACTATGAGAAAGCCCTGGAACTGGACGATATGAGCGTTGAGGCATACCTTGGTCTGATAGAGGTATATATCCGTAAAAACGATTTTGACAAGGCTCTGGAATATGCAAAGAAGGGCTTTGAAAAAACGGGCGATGAACGTCTGAAGGAAAAGATTGACATGATTGAGAGCGGCAACATTGTCGATTCCAGAGGCCTGATCTGCAAAAAAACCATGTATGATGCAGACAATCATATCTTGTACTGGCAGGAATTCACTTATGATGAAAACGGCCTGGAAAAGTCAGTTACCAGCTATGATGCAAACGGTAACCAGACCGGCCATGTGGATTGTGACCACTCGAATCCTTTACTGGAAGTCAGCTATTGTACTTATTCGGATAGCGGGAAAGTATTTAAATCGGTTACGGAATATGATGAATCCAAAAGGTTAATAAAAACGACATACTACGGCGGAGAAACCGAAAATGACGGATGGTATGTCCTCTATGAATATGAGGGAGAAAAAAATATACAGACGCAGTACAGTATGGACGGAACAATAGAAGTCAGATATGTTGACTATCAGGACGGAGACAAACACGTAACGGAATACTATCACTATGATCCCGGGATGGACCAATTCGTTATGAACAGCAAGCAGGTCGCGGAAGGAGACAGAACATACTGTTACGATGGAGACGGAAATATGGAGTATTATTACGAAGAGCAGCGGAACAGCGAAGGAGTCATTACCGGCTATGCGGAATATAATCCCGACGGAAGCCTGATTCGTTATGAAGTATATGAATAAAAGCAGGAAAGCAGGTCAGATCCATGAGTGAAACAAATGAAGTAAAAAACAATTCAGAAGAAACTACACAGGTAGTACAAAAGAAGAAAAAATGGCTCATTCCCGTAATTGTCGGAGCGGCGGTTGCGCTTCTTGTTGTCCTGTCGGCAGTAATTGTGGTGATTGCACTGACGGTCAGTGCGCCTAAGAGAGCGTTAAAAAAGCAGCTGGATCTGGGTGAGAAATATCTTACGGAGCTGGATTACGACAATGCAATTCTGGCATATGAAGAAGCGCTTCGAATCGATCCGAACAATGAAGAAGCATATCTTGCGCTGGCAGGGATTTATGAAACCCTGGCAGAAAACTGTGAAGAAGAGAATCTGCATCAGGCCGAGGAATATGCATCAAAGGGTATGGATATCGTCAGAGAAGGTCTGACACATGTTGAATCGGCTGCGCTTCGGGAAAAGGAAGGATTATTTACAACCAGGCAGGAAGAATATGATCAGAAAGAACAGGAGATGCTCATCGATCAAAGAAAGCTTTCTGCGCGGGAAAATCTGTTTGATTTGTTCTTTAATCAGGGATATCGCGTGGATCCCTCGAATCTGTGGCTTCCGATTAAGGAAACAACCTATGAGCCGGACGGAACGGAGGGTGGATATGTGATTTCCGAGTATTCGAAAAAAGGAGACCATTATTTTGAAGTAAGAACCGATTACAATCCGGACGGAACGCCCTATGAAAAGAGGGATTATGAGTATAACAGCAATGGTTTTCTCGTTTCGGAAAATGTTTATTATGAAGACGGAAGCCTGTTTTGGAACGATAGCTACGAATATGATGAGAACGGGAATTTAAAGGAAATTGTGAACACCTCCTATTGGGACAGCGGACTGGTTACGGTGGAAAGGGCCGTATTTGAATGGCATGTGGATGATGCTGACTGTGGTTACAGAGAATACCGATACGACGAAAGCGGTAATTTAAAGAACCCGGACGGCTTACCGTATATGCGTGATATCTGGATTGGAGATTTAACGAGGGGATTGATATACGATATGATGGATGCGAATGATTATAAATATGAGCTCATCGATGAAAAGACACTGAAAGAGGATACCGGATATTTATATACGATAGGTACTTATGAAAGATTAACGGATGTTTTCCCGGAGGATGAAAAATGAGTGAAGAAGTAAAGAATCCGGAAACGGAAGAAACTACAAAG